>JBKJNV010000459.1:0-6463 GCA_046593435.1 Roseomonas sp. | reverse complement strand
CTGGGCGCAGGGCGCTGGTTGTTGGCAATAACGGGACCATCGAGGCGGCCGTCGAGATCGGCCGCGGGCGGCTCCTCGCATCGATGGATTACTGCGGTTTCCGCATGGGCGCGCTCGCGGCGATGGCTGCGCTGCGGCACCTGTCCGGCCTGCCGGTGCCGCGTGAAATCATCCTGCCGGCCGAGGTTGTGCACCAGGGCAACCACGCCGCCTGGCTCGTACCGGTGGAGCAGCGGCCCCTGCCCGATTGGGACGCGCTGGTCAGCCCCTGACTTGGCGCACCATTTGGGCCAGGGCCTTGGCATGCTAGGCGCCCCTGCTCCCAGGCAATGCACGGCGATGGACCGCGCGACCGCACATGCCGACCGGTTCTCTTGACGGACGTAGCCTGATGACCCTCACCGCGCGCCTCGCGCCGCAGCGAGCAGCACGACCCCGCCCAGGCCGAGAAGCGCAACGGCGACCAGCGGCGGCGCGTGCGACAGCGGGCCGATGGCAATGGACAACAAAGGGGGCGAAGGCGACGCGGACCACTCGTCGGGCGGAAGATCGCGCAGGATCGCGCGATCCTCTGGCGTCAGCATGGCCTATGCGTCACAGGCTGGTCCCATCGATGGTGGCGCAGGGCTGAGCCAGCTTGCGCAACGCGGCGGCATCGTGAATGACGACGGTGGGACCCTGCACGACAACATGATAGGCACCGAGTGCCGCGAAGGATCGCGATAGGACTTCGGGCGCCATGCCCAGGCGGGCTGCGAGCACTTTCTTGTCGAAGGGAAACTCGAAGCGCCCATGGGAGCCATTCTCCGCGTCATGCGTCAGCAGCCAGTTCGCCAGGCGCTCCAGCCCTGAGCGCAGCTTCTGGTTCTTCAATTCCTTGATGACGCCGCGATAGGCGAGGGCGAGGTTCTCGGCGACCACGCGAGCGAAACCGGGGTCGGCGGCAAACGCCTGGCGCACGGAATCGGCCGGCACCATCAGGATGCGTGACCCCACAAGGGCGCGAGCGGATTGCAGATAGGGGCGGTCGAACAGCACCGCGGCCAGGATAAAGCTGTCGCCTGGGCTGGCGACCCCAAGCGTGGTTTCGCGGTCGCGATGGGAGGAGAACATCTCAACCGTGCCTTCGACGACCACGTGCAGGAAATCCGCCGGCTCGCCCGTATGGATGAGTTCCACATGTGCCGGAAATCGCTGCAGGAAGGCGCCGCGCAGCATGGCCTCGACTTGGCCGGCTTCGACATTCCGAAAAAAGGGGATGCGCCGCATCTCCTCAAAATCCTGGCTTCGCATGGCTCACCTCTCACGCGATACCTAGGCCTGTCGCGAAGCTTCTTCTTTGATTAATGTCAAGGAGCGGTTGGCCAAACATCGTTGTGACAATTGATGCAAGCCCATGCCGGCCATGTCGTGCGTTGGCAAGCGCCTTGAATCGCCACTGCGCGAAGCTGCGCTTGACTTAAGTCAATCAGGATCCGCCCCCCCAGACGACATTTGGCCGCGACCAGACGCCGCGCGTCGGAAGGGGGCTTGGATGTCCAGCGCCACTGCACCACCCGCCATACAAGCGGGACCTGAACAGGGCCGCGCCCTTTGGCTATCGACCATCGCCTTCACCGTTTGCTTCGCGGTCTGGACGATCTTCGCCATCATCGGCGTCCAGATCAAACATGACCTGGGCCTGAGCGAAACGCAGTTCGGTCTGCTGGTCGGCACGCCCATCCTCACTGGTTCGCTGATCCGGCTGATGCTGGGCATCTGGTCTGACCAGTACGGCGGCCGGATGGTCTTCACCTTCACCATGCTTTCGGCCGCGGTGATGACGGCCTTGCTGACGCTGGCCTACGACTACCCGACCTTCCTGCTTGCCGCGCTCGGCGTCGGCATTGCCGGCGGCTCCTTCTCGGTGGGTGTCGCCTATGTCGCGAAGTGGTTCCCGAAGGAGAAGCAGGGCACCGCGCTTGGCATTTTCGGCGCGGGCAATGTGGGCGCCGCGGTCACCAAATTCGCCGCGCCTGTCATCATGGTGGCCTATGGCTGGAAGACCGTCGCGCTGATCTGGGCGGCGGCGCTTCTTGTCATGGCCATCGTCTTTTTCGTCATGACCAAGGACGATCCCGATCTGGCCCGCCGCCGCGCCACCGGTGCGAAGCCCGAGTCACTTTCGGCGATGATGGAGCCGCTGAAGAACATCCAGGTCTGGCGCTTCTCGCTGTACTACTTCTTCGTCTTCGGCGCCTTCGTGGCGCTGGCGCTGTGGCTGCCGCGCTACCTGATCGGCGTCTACGGGCTGGATATCGTCACTGCGGGCATGGTGGGCGCGGCCTACTCGATCCCCGCCTCGGTCTTCCGCGCCTATGGCGGGCACCTGTCGGACAAGTTCGGCGCGCGGCGCATCATGTACTGGACTTTTCTGGTCTCGGCCGTCTGCACCTTCATCCTGTCCTACCCGCCGACCGACTATGTTGTGCAGGGCATCCGCGGGCCGATGAGCTTCAGCATGTCCATGGGCCTGATCGGGTTCATGGTCGCGACCTTCACGCTCGGTTTCTTCATGAGCCTCGGCAAGGCCGCGGTCTTCAAGCACATCCCGGTCTACTATCCCGATCGCGTCGGCGCCGTGGGCGGCATTGTGGGCCTGGTCGGTGGGCTGGGAGGCTTTCTGCTTCCCATCGCCTTCGGCGCGCTGAACGACCTCACCGGCGTGTGGCAGAGCTGCTTCTGGCTGCTGTTCCTCATCGCCACGGTCTCGCTGGTCTGGATGCATATCGCGATCCGCCAGATGGAACGCCAGGCGGCCGAGCAGGGCGTGGCCGTGGGCTCGCTCCCGGAGCTGCCGGAGATGCAGCCGATCCACGGCGCAGCGCAGCAGGGGGCACTCGCCGCCACTGGCCCCATCAAGGACTGGCGGCCCGAGGATAAGGGCTTTTGGGATGCCGGCGGCCGGGCCATTGCGCGGCGCAACCTGTGGATCTCCGTGCCGTGCCTGCTGCTCTCCTTCGCGGTGTGGATGGTGTGGTCCGTGGTGGTTGCGAAGCTGCCAAGCGTGGGCTTCGCCTTCACCAATGAACAGCTGTTCTGGCTGGCCGCGCTGCCCGGGCTTTCCGGCGCGACACTGCGCATCGCCTATAGCTTCATGCCGGCGATTTTCGGCGGCCGGCTGTGGACGACGCTTGCCACCTGGTCGCTGCTGATCCCGGCGCTCGGGATGGGGTTCGCGGTGCAGGACCAGGCCACGCCCTACTGGATTTTCCTGTGCCTGGCGCTGCTGTGCGGTCTGGGCGGCGGCAACTTCGCCTCATCCATGGCGAACATCTCGTTCTTTTTTCCGAAAAGCGAGAAGGGCAATGCGCTCGCGATCAATGCCGGCCTCGGCAATCTGGGCGTGAGCGTGGTGCAGTTCGTGGTCCCACTCGCGATCACGGCTGGCATCTTCGGCTGGCTTGGCGGTGCGCCGCAGACAGCGACGGTGGCGGGCGTCACCTCCACCCTGTGGCTTCAGAATGCCGGCTTCGTCTTCGTGCCGTTCATCATCGCTTCGGCCTTCGCGGCCTGGTTCGGGATGAACGATATCGCGACCATGAAGGCCTCCTTCGCAGACCAGGCGGTGATCTTCCGCCGCACGCATAACTGGATCATGTGCTGGCTCTACACCGGCACCTTCGGCTCCTTCATCGGGTTTTCGGCAGCCTTTCCGCTGCTCTCGCGGATCCTCTACCCCGAGGTCAATGCGCTGAAATACGCCTTCCTCGGCCCGCTGGTCGGCGCCTTGTCGCGCGCGGCGGCGGGCAAGGCCTGCGACCGGATCGGCGGTGGACGCATCACCTTCTGGGTCTTCATCGCGATGTCAGCCGGCGTGATGGGCATCCTCTACGCCATCGGTAACAAGGCGGACGCCACCTCCTTCCCGGTCTTCTTCGCGAGCTTCCTGTTCCTGTTCGCGGCAACCGGCATCGGCAATGCCTCCACCTTCCAGATGATCCCTGCGATCATGCGCAAGGAAGTGGCGCGGCTGGAGCCTGGACTGAATGCTGCCGAGCGCGTGAAGCAATCCGACAAGGAGGCGGCGGCCATCATCGGCTTCACCTCTGCCATCGCCGCCTATGGCGCCTTCTTCATCCCCAAGAGCTTCGGCACCTCCATCGCCATGACCGGCGGGGCGGAGACGGCGCTCTACAGCTTCCTGGCCTTCTACGTGAGCTGCGTCCTGGCGACCTGGTGGTTCTACACGCGCCGCGGCGGCCTTCTCCACGACATCGAGCATGGCGGCCGCACCGGCCCCGCCATCACCCCCGCCCAATGACCCCGATCGATAGCCGAGGCATCAGCGCATGAGCCATTTTCTCGACCGCCTGACCTTCTTCAAGAAGGTCCAGGAACCCTTCTCGAACGGCCACGGCATCACCACGAACGAGGATCGCCGATGGGAGGATGGCTACCGCAAGCGCTGGCAGCACGACAAGATCGTGCGCTCCACGCATGGCGCGAACTGCACCGGATCCTGCTCGTGGAAGATCTACGTCAAGGGCGGCATCGTCACCTGGGAGACGCAGCAGACGGATTATCCGCGGACCCGGCCTGACCTGCCCAATCATGAACCGCGCGGCTGTTCGCGCGGCGCCTCCTACAGCTGGTATCTCTACTCCGGCAACCGCGTGAAATACCCGCTGGTTCGCTCGCGCCTGATCAAGCTGTGGCGCGAGGCGCGGGCGATGATGACGCCGGTCGCCGCCTGGGCCTCCATCGTCGAGAACCCGGAGAAGCGCGCATCCTATGTCACCAAGCGCGGCCATGGCGGCTTCGTGCGCGCGCCTTGGGACGAGGTGCAGGAGATCATCGCGGCCGCCAACGCCTATACGGCCAAGACCTATGGCCCGGATCGCATCTTTGGCTTCTCGCCCATCCCGGCCATGTCGATGGTCTCCTACGCCGCGGGGTCGCGCTACCTGTCGCTGATCGGCGGCGTCTCCATGTCCTTCTACGACTGGTACTGCGACCTGCCGCCGGCCTCCCCGCAGACCTGGGGCGAGCAGACGGACGTGCCGGAATCAGCCGATTGGTACAATGCCGGCTTCATCATCCTGTGGGGCTCCAACGTGCCGCAGACGCGCACGCCCGATGCCCATTTCTACACCGAGGCACGCTATCGCGGCATGAAGAGCGCGGTGATCTGCCCCGACTACTCCGAGGCCGCGAAGTTCGGCGACATCTGGCTGTCGGTGAAGCAGGGCACGGATTCAGCCCTCGCGATGGCGATGGGGCACGTGATCCTGAAGGAGTATCACGTCGCCCGGCAGGTGCCGTATTTCCGCGACTATCTGCGCCAGTACACCGACATGCCGATGCTGGTGAAGCTGGTGCAACAGGGTGACCAGCTGGTGCCCGAACGCTTCCTGCGCGCGAGCGACTTCGACCAGTCGCTGGGCGAGGCCAACAACCCCGAATGGAAGACCGTCGCCTTCGACGACACCACCGGCAATATCGTCGCACCGCGCGGCACCATCGGCTTCCGCTGGGGTGAGAGCGGCAAGTGGAACCTGGAGGAGAAGGCTTCAGGCGGCGAGGCCACGAAGCTGCGCCTCTCGCTCGACGGCATCCATGATGAGATGGCGGAGGTCGCCTTCCCCTATTTCGGCAATATCGAGCATGAGCACTTTACCTCGACCACCCATGCCTCCGTGCTGCACCGTCGCGTGCCGGTGAAGCGCCTGGCGCTGACCGATGGGGAGACACTGGTCGCCAGCGTGCATGACCTGTTCCTGGCCAATTACGGCGTCGATCGCGGCTTCGGCGGCGACAACATCGCCGCCAGCTATGACGAGGTCGCACCCTATACGCCGGCATGGGCAGAGAAGATCACCGGCGTCTCCCGCGACAAGATCATCCAGGTGGCGCGTGAGTTCGCCACCAACGCCGAGAAGACCAAGGGCCGATCGATGATCATCATCGGCGCGGCGATGAACCATTGGTACCACGCCGACATGAACTATCGCGGCGTGATCAACATGCTGGCGATGTGCGGCTGCGTCGGCCAGTCGGGCGGCGGATGGGCGCATTACGTCGGCCAGGAAAAACTCCGGCCGCAGGCTGGCTGGGCGCCGCTCGCCTTCGCGCTCGACTGGGGTCGTCCGCCGCGGCAGCAGAACTCGACGTCGGCATTCTACGCCCACACCGACCAGTGGCGCTACGAGACGATAAATGTCGGCGACATCGTCTCCCCGACCGCGCCTCCCGGCGCCTGGGACGGTTCAATCATCGACTACAACATCCGTGCCGAGCGCATGGGCTGGTTGCCGTCCGCGCCGCAGCTCGAGACCAACCCGCTGCAGGTGGCGCGCGATGCCGCCGCCGCCGGCATGGAAGCGAAGGATTACGTCGTCCAGAAACTCAAAAACGGCGAACTCAAGCTGTCCTGCGAGGACCCCGACGGCTCGAAGAACTGGCCGCGCAACATGTTCGTGTG
>JBKJNV010000378.1:0-7159 GCA_046593435.1 Roseomonas sp. | reverse complement strand
GAAGAACCCAAGGATACCCGTCTGTCCCGCCGCCTGATGGTGGTGCGCCTGGGCGCTCTCGGCGGCGTGGCGAGCCTGCCGGGCATCGCCGCGGCGCAGGGTGTGAAGGGGGGTGGCGCCACGCCGCCGCCCGTAGCGCCACCGCCCGTCGCGCCGCCGCCGCGCCAGGCGCCGGCCGGGCCGTCCGACGCAGATCCGAACGACCCGCCAGGCGGTGGTCGGGGCGGTGGGGCACAGCGGCCGCAGGGGCCTTCTGACAATGACCCCAATGACCCACCCGGTGGTGGCCGGGGCGGTGGCGGGCAGCGCCCGCGCACCCAGGGTCCGTCCGACAATGACCCGAACGATCCGCCGGGTGGCGGCCGGGGTGGCGGCGGGCAGCGACCGCGCGCCCAGGGCCCGTCCGACGCCGACCCCAATGATCCGCCGGGCGGCGGGCGGGGCGGCGCCGCGCGGGGGCCTACGGATGCTGATCCCAATGACCCGCCGAGCGGCGGCACCGGGCGGAACCCGGTTCGCCCCCAGGGTCCCAATGACCAGGACCCGGGTGACCCGCCGGGCGGTGGCCGCGGGGCCACGCCACGCGGCCCGGTGAAGACCTGAGCATCCGGCTCCGGGCCCCGGCCCGGCGCTGGCCCGCCGTGACAGCACGGCCCGAACCGAGGGGAGACCGGGGGCCAGCCGGGCCTCGCCGCGAACCCCGTCGCGCGCCTCGATGAGCGCCCCGGGCGGCGAGGGGGAGCTGCGCGCCCAGGCCTGGGCGCTGATGCGCGCGGGGCGGCATGGCGCCGCCCTGGCACTGGCGCAATCCACTGCGCTTTCGCCCGCGACCATCGGCGGGATCGCTGGGCTGCTGGTGATCCATGGCGGGCTGGACGAGGCGGTGACGCTGCTGCGGCCGGTGATCCGGCAGGCACCGGCACCGGGCCTCGTCGCCCCGTTCATCGAGGCGGGGCTGACCGTCTTCCGGCGCAGCATCAATGATGGCGCCGACCTTGACCTTCTCGCGGCGATGGCCGGGGCGGCGACGGCCTTCCCCGGCGCATTGCAGAGCTGGCATCGGCGCGAGCTGCTGCGCCTGCTGGAAAGCCATGCGCTGGGGCATGCGATCCCCGCGCTCATGGCGGCGTGCGACGTGGCCGAGCGCGCGGCGATGGTCGACGCCCCACCCGAGGCCGCCGCACTCACCGAACGCGGCTTGCTCCTCGCCGCCGGGGGCCGCTTTGGCCGCGCCCGCGCTGCCTTTGAGGCGGCGCAGTTCCTCTCGCCAGGGGATGTGGCGGTGGCGCTGAACGCCGGCTTCGCCCAGCTTGCCGATGGCGATGCAGCCGCCGCGCGCGCGAGCTTCGCCGCAATCGCGCCCGCTGACGAGGCGATGATGGAGCGCGTCGCCTGGCCGCGCGCGGGGACCACGCCCTGGCCCTGGGCGCCGATGCCGGCCGGCCTGCGCGCGGGGTTCGAGGCGCTGCTGCCCCCTGGTGTTGCCTGGCCGCGCATCAGCCTGGTCACGCCCTCGCTCAACCAGGGCGACACGCTGGAGGCGACCATCCTCTCGGTCGCGCGCCAGGACTACCCGAACCTTCAGTATATCGTGCTCGATGCCGGGTCCCGCGATGCGAGCCGTGCTGTCATCGCGCGGCACGCGGGCGTCATCGACATCGCGGTGCTGGAGCCCGATGCAGGCCAGGTCGACGCGCTGAACAAGGGCTTCGCGCGGGCCGATGGCAGCCTGCTCGGCTGGCTGAACGCGGATGACATGCTGGCGCCGGGGGCGTTGTTCGCGCTGGCGCTCGCCGCACTGGGCGATCCGGGGGCGGATATCATCCACGGCGCCTGCCTGGTCGCGCGCGATGGCGGGCTGGTGGGCTTGCAGGTGCCGCTTGCCGATGGGCGTGGGTTTGATGCGGCGGGGCTGGCCGATATTCATGGGCGGTGGCTGCGGGGGGCCTATTTCCTGCAAGCAGAGACGCTGTTCACCCGCCGCCTGTTCGACCGGGTGGGCGGGCTCGATGCCGGGCTGCACTATACGCCGGATTATGCGCTGTGGCTGCGCGCGGCGGGGCTGGGCGCGCGCGTGGCCGGCACGCGATGGCCGAGCGCGATCTATCGGCTGCACCCGGCGCAAAAAACCGCCGCGCGCCGGGCGATGCTGGCCGAGCAGGTGGCCGTGCGCGACCGGCTCGCGCCGCTGGCGACGCCGGCCCCGACGCCGGGGTTGCGCGCGGCGCTGGCCGCCACGCCGCTGCGCCTGCTGCTGATGCCGCACCCGGCCGAGCCCGGGGCCATCGCGGTGGAAGCGGTCGCCGAAGCCGCCGCCATCCTGGCCGCTGAGGGCGTCGCGCTGCGTGTGGAGGCCGAGGCCGGGCCGGCCGATCTGCTGCTGCGCCTGACCCGCGCCCATGACGGCCCCGGCTGGGTATCGGAGATCCGCGATGCGGGCTTTGCCGGGCCGGTGGTCGCCTGGCTCATCGAGGATGAGCGCGACCCGATCGCCCATGCCGAGATCGCGACCGCAGCGGAGATGCTGCTGCCGTGCCACGCGGGTGCGGCGGCGTTGCTCGCGAACCCACACGCCGCGGTGCTGCCGGCGCTGACACTGCCGGTGCTGGGCCTGGGGCCGGTGCAGGCGGGGCGGCTTTTCGCCGCCGCGACCGCTGCCCGCGCCGGTCATTCCGCGCCGCATCCGTGGGGCGACCCGGAAGCGCGTTTCCGGCAGCGGCTGTCCGCCCGTGCCGCGCTGATCGGCGCGGAGGACCCGGCCGAGGCCGTGTTCGAGGCGCTGCTCGCCGGCCAAATTCCGGTGGTGCCGGAGGGGTACGATACGGGGCTGCCGCCGGCGCTGGAGGCGAGCCTTCCGGTGCTGCGCCATGGGCCCGATGTGGCGGTGATGCTTTGGCGCGCGGAGGCCGGGTTTGATGCAGGCGGTGCGGCACGGCGGCATGCGTATGCGGCACTGCATCACACGCTCGCGCCGCGCCTGCGCAGCCTGCTCTTCGCGCTGCGCGCGCTGGCGGCGGAGCGCTGAAGGTCCAGGCCGGGTATTGCGGCCGCGGTCCCGGCTGGCCGCAGCGCGCGATGTTTGGCGCAGGCGCGGGACGCGCGCAGCCTGGGTCGTCTCAGGCGTGCAGCACGCGCCCCTGCGTTGCATCCGTGCTCAGCAGCCCGAAGGGGTCCACCACCAGCGGCGCCGCATGGGCGAGGCGGTCCAGCGCATAGGCGCTGTGCGGCGTCCCCAGCACCAGCGCCTCGATCGGCCCATCCGGATGGGCGTCGAAGGTCAGCGCGCGGGGAATGCCGGCCAGAGCCGCCGGGGAGGCGCCGAGCACCGGGTCGTGCCAGGCGATATGGGCGCCCATCCGGCGCAACCGGTGCAGCAGCGCCACCGGGGCCGCGCCGCGCAGATCCGCCACATCGGGCTTGTAGGTGACGCCGGCGACCAGGATGCGCCGCCCCGCGACACTGCCCCCCAGTGCGGCCGCAATCCGTGCCGTCACCCGGGCCGGGCGCGCGGCGTTGGCCCGCAGCGCCGCCGCTATGAGGGAGGATGGCGCGCCCGCCGCGCGGGCCTCGCGCTGGAGGTAGGCGGGGTCGACCGGGATGCAGTGCCCCCCCGCGCCGAGCCCTGGCCAGAAGGGGGCGAAGCCGAAGGGCTTGGACGCCGCTGCCTCGACCACCGCGCGCGCGGGCACGCCCAGGGCGGCGAAGGCCTGCTGGAGTTCGCCCATCAGTGCGATGTTGACCAGGCGATAGGTGTTCTCGAGCAGCTTTGCGCATTCGGCGATTTCGGCCGAGGCGACGGGCACGGGCGGGACGCCGAGCCGTTCCCAGAACCGCACCGCACGGGCGAGGGATGCCGCGTCCAGCGCGCCCACAAGCCGCGGCGTGTCGGTCAGGCCGAAGCCGGATTGGCCGGGGTTCTCGCGCTCCGGCGAAACCGCGAGGAAGACATCCTCGCCGAGCGTGAGGCCACCGGCGGCAAGTGCGGGGGCGCATAGCTGGCGCGTCGCACCCGGCTGGCAGGTGGAGACGAGCAGCACCAGCGCCCCCGGTCGCAGCCCGGCGGCCACGGCGCCGAGGGCCGCCTGCACCGGGCCAAGGTCGGGCCGGCCGCGGCCATCGAGCGGCGTCGGCACCGCGATGATCCAGACATCGGGCGCATCATCGAGGCTGGCACAAGGCTGCACCCGCATGGCGCCGTCCACGGCGCGCGCGCGGGCTTCGGGGGATGGGTCGATGCCGGTGACCCGCAGCCCGGCGCGGGATGCGGCGCGGGCGATCGGCAGGCCCACATAGCCCAGGCCAAGGACGGCCACATGCGCCGCGCGGGCGTGGCTTAGGCCGTCATCGAGCCGGGACGGATTCTCCGGCGGGGGATTGCTCAGAAACACGCAACAGTCGGAGCACGAAAAATTTACCAGCACAACCGGAATGGTTGTTTTGCATAAAGTTTATGCGCGTTTTGCGTGCTTTACGCTTAGTCACTCCCTCAAACGCAGTGCCCGGCCACGTCTCCGCGCGTCCGACTCCCGCTATTGCGCAACCACGCGAGCGACTTCTGCGTAGAAGTTCCGGGTGAAGCGTTCCGCCTGGCCAAGCGGCTTGATCCGGATCATGCCGCGCAGCCCCGTCCGCATCGCCATGCGCAGCGGCCGGTCGCGTGCCAGCGCGACGGCCTTGGCCACGTAATCCTCAACCGTGAAGGCGCAAAGTTCCGGCAGGCCGGCATTGCTGAGGTTCGAGTAGCTCAACCGCTCCTGGAAGGCGGGGCCGACCTTGGTCACCACGGGGACGCCCATCCACAGCGTCTCGCAGGTCGTCGTACCGCCAACATGGGGGAAGGTGTCGAGCGCGATGTCGATGTCATTGTAGTGCTTCAGGTGGTCACCGCGGATCGGGGTGTGGTCGATGCGGGTGGGGTCCACGCCGCGCGCCTGGAAGGCCGCGCCGATATTGTCGCGGAAGGCCGCGGCACCGCCTTCGGGGCGAACGAACAGGAAGCGCGCGCCGGGGACCGCGCGCAGCACTGCGGCCCAGGCATCGAAGCAGGCGGCGGAGTACTTCATCGGGTTGTTCATGGTCCCGACGGTCAAGCGCTTGTGGCGCAGCTCGGGGATCTCGTCGGTGATGGGCACACCCACGAAGCCCACGCGGCCGAGTGCGACCCAGCTTTCGGGCATGCGGAACTGGCGCTCGATCAGCAGGCGCGGGTCCTCGGGTGCCAAATAGGGGTCGGTGAGGATGTAGTCGATCCGCTCGATCCCCGCCGAATGCGGATAGCCGAGCCAGGAGGCACCCAGGCGCGCCGGCTTGTAGGCCATCACCTCGAGCTTGTTCATCGCGGTGCTGCCGCCGAGTTCGAACACGATGTCCAGCTGTTCGGCCTGGATGCGGCGGGCGACCTCGGCATCGGGTGTGTGCGGCCACCAGCGGAAGCCGGTGACCTTGGATGCGATATGGGCCTGAACCTGGTCCTCATTCTTCTCGTAGAAGGAGTAGCAGAACACCTCGAAGCGATCGCGGTCGAACAGCTCCAGCAGGTGCAGCGCGAAGTAGGTCACCGGATGGTGGCGCAGGTCGGAGGAGAGGAAGCCCACGCGAATTTTCCGGCTGGCCTTCACCCAGGGGCTTGGCAGCGGGCCGGGCAGTGGGGCGACGCGGCCCTGGAGGCGCCGGCCCCAGTCGCGGTGCCATTCGACCAGCCGGATGCGGTCCTCCAGGGTCTCCACATTGCCCAGCTCATTGTGCAGCCCGGCGAGGCGGTTGGTCGCGACCCAGTTCTGCGCCAGCGCATCGAGCGGGCCGATCTTGGCGGCGCGCGGCAGGTCGGCGGTGCGCTTGAACACGCTGCGCAGCGTGAGCGCGTGGTTGAGCAGGCCGGGGATGTTGCGATCGGTCAGGTCGGCCGCGATTTCCCAGGCGGCCTGGATGTTCGCCGCCTCGGCCGGCCCGCGGGTGCGGTTGAGGCTTTCGCAGAGTGTCATGGCGACGTCGACCGCCTTGGGGTGATGCACCAGGGCCTCGCGCAGCACGGCGTTGGCCGCTTCCCGGTCGGCGTCGCCCAGCGCATTCGCGAGCATGGTGTAGGGACGCGTATCCTCGGTGTGTTCCGCGACCCAGGCGCGCAGCAGGGTGATGGAGGCATCGCGCTCGCCACTGCGCAGCAGCCGCCGCGCTTCGAGCATGGTGGGCACGGGCCCCGGGCCGTTCGTGGCCGCGAATTCCACCACCAGGGCCTTGGCCTCGTCGTGGCGCTGCTGCGAAATCAGGTGCAGCAGTGCCTCATTGTGCAGTTCGACATCGGCCGGGCGCAGCGCGCGCGCGCGGGTGTAGTGGACCGCCGCCGCCTCATGCCGGGCGCAATCGCGCAGCGCCTGGCCGAGCTGCCGGTGGGAGCCGGCATCCTCGGGCTGGCGCCGCACCACCTCGGCATAGGCGCCGGCGGCCGCGGCCGCGTCACCCAGCGCCATTTGCGTGTTGCCAAGGTTGTGCCAGGCGGCCGCGGGTTCGGGGTTGAGGTCGCGCGCCTGTTCGATGAAGGGGATAGCCTCGCGCAGCCGGCCGGCGCGCTTGAGCACCACGCCCATCAGCAGCAGCAGGCCGTATTGCGCCGGGGGCTCGGCGATGGCCTGGCGCAGCAGGGCCTCGGCGGCGGCGTGCTTGCCGGCATTGGAGAGCGCAAGGGCGTGGTCATGCGCCCGCTCGGCCAGGGGGTAGCCGGCCTGGCCGGCCAGCTCGAACGCGGCCGCCGCTTCGCCGAACCGTCCAGCGATGAGGTGCTGGCGGCCGATGCGGCATTCGCGCAAGCCCGGACGCTCGGCCGCGGCAGCGCTTGCCACGGCTCCCTGGCCGGCTGCCGTGCCGCCCGGACTCTGCTGCATTCCAATGCCTCCTGGACACCCATTCCCCTTGCCCGCGCGCTGGCTTCTCCGCAATACGTGAGTGTTCCCCGGGCGGCTCGCGCGGCCGCGACACCCCCGTGATCGAGGAGATCTCGCATGGCACGCCCCGCGCCCGCCCGAACGACGCAGGCCGCCCGGCGGGAGGTGGCGCTGCTGCTGCAGGGCGGCGGCGCGCTGGGTGCCTACCAGGCTGGCGTGTTCGAGGCGCTGGCCGGCAGCCCCTGGCAGCCGGACTGGGCCGCGGGCATTTCCATCGGTGC
>JBKJNV010000229.1:0-5247 GCA_046593435.1 Roseomonas sp. | reverse complement strand
GCCTCGCCGCCGCTGGTGGTGGCCTATGCGCTGGCCGGTTCGATCAAGATCGACCTGACGACGCAGCCGTTGGGCACCGGCTCGGACGGGCAGCCGGTGTTCCTGCGCGACATCTGGCCGACGCAAAAGGAGGTCTCCGACATGGTCGCCTCCGTCGTGTCGCGTGCGATGTTCCAGGAACGCTACAGCGACGTGTTCAAGGGACCGGCGCAGTGGCAGGCGATCAAGGTGGATGCGGATTCCGACACCTATCGGTGGAACTCGGGTTCCACCTATGTGCAGAACCCGCCCTATTTCGAGGGCATGCAGGCCGAGCCCAGCGCGATTGGCGACATCAAGGGTGCGCGCATCCTCGCGCTGCTCGCGGATTCCATTACCACCGATCACATCTCGCCCGCGGGCAACATCCGCAAGGCGTCGCCGGCGGGTGAGTATCTGGTCGAGCATCAGGTGCGGCAGGCGGATTTCAACAGCTACGGCGCGCGCCGCGGCAATCATGAAGTCATGATGCGCGGCACCTTTGCGAACACACGCATCAAGAACGAGATGCTGCCCGGCGTCGAAGGCGGGATGTCCCTGCATCGCCCGTCGGGCGATGTCGCGCCGATCTATGACGTGGCGATGCGCTACAAGGCCGAGGGCACGCCGCTGATCGTGCTGGGGGGGAAGGAATACGGCACCGGCTCCTCGCGCGACTGGGCGGCCAAGGGCACCTTCCTGCTCGGCGTGAAGGCGGTGATCGCGGAGAGCTTCGAGCGCATCCACCGTTCGAACCTGGTGGGGATGGGCGTGCTGCCGCTGGTCTTCAAGGCGGGCGAGGACCGCAAGTCGCTGGGGCTTACGGGGGAGGAAATCCTCGACATCGAAGGGGTGGAGGCACTCGCCCCGCGCATGATGCTGACGCTGGTCATCAACCGCCCCGATGGTTCCGTGACGCGGACCGAGGTGCTGTGCCGCGTCGATACGGCGGATGAGGTCGAGTACTACCGCAATGGCGGCATCCTGCACTACGTGCTGCGCGGGATGGCGAAGGCGGCCTGAGGCGGCGCGCGGGTAAGAAAGTAAGAATTTCTTACCCGCAGCCTTCGGATAAACCATTGAATATGCTTTGTATTATGTAAGAATTTCGGCTTTTCTGGAAATCTTACCCGCTTCGTGCGCCGCGCGGCGCCTGTGCCGCTACAGGCATTTAAACCTAGCCTGGGTCTGGCCGTTTCGTCAAGCTGAACCCGCCGGCTGCGGAACTCCCAGCGACACAGGCTGGACAGCGCAGTGGACGGCGCGGCACGCGACGCATCGGCGCGCGCCCGGCTGGCATCGCGCAGCATTGCGTCGTTCATCTCCGCGAGCGCGGCTCGATCCGACGCGGCGCGAAGGCGCGTCAATTCAGCGCAAAACACGCCACCGCGGCGCCGGAACCCTCCCCAAGGCCGCGGCTTGTGTGGTTTATTCCGCACGCGGACGGGGAGGGCAGCATCGATGTCTCGAACACCCATCGTCGCGGCGCTGCGGCGCGCGGCCGGCATCGCGGCGCTGGCGCGCGGGCGTCGTGCGCCCCCCATCGCGGAACTCGCCGCAATGCCCCGGCGGGCACTCCTCGCCGGTGCGGCGCTCACGCCCTTCGCTGCCCGCGCGCAGGCGCCGCTGCGCAGCGCACGCATCGCCGTGGTGGGCGGCGGGCTGGCCGGGCTGGTCGCGGCGCATCGCCTGGTCGAGAGCGGTGCGCGCAACCTGACGCTGTATGAGGCCAATCGGCGCCTGGGCGGGCGGATGCTGTCCGGGCGTGGGGTTGTGGGCGAAGGGACGCTGGTCGAGCTCGGCGGCAGCTTCATCAATTCCGAACACACCGATATCCTCGACCTCGCCCGCGAATTCGGCCTCGGCCTGGAAGACAGTTTTGGCGACACCGGTACGGCGCGCATCCATGTGGGTGGCGCGCTGCGCTCGATCGCCGAGGTCGCGTCCGAGGCGGCGCCCTTCCTCGCTCATCTCGCCGCGCTGCGGCAGACGCCCAAACCCGCCCAGGATGCGCGCTCCGCGCAGGCGGTGATGGATGGGTTCGGCGTGTCCGGCTGGCTGCACCGGCTGCTCGATATCGGGCTGACGCAGGAGATGGGGCGCGAGCCCGGGGCGATGTCCGCGCTGTATCTCATCGAGTATTTCACGCCCGATCCGGCGCGGCCGCGGCGGGGGTTGTTTGCCTCGGACCAGCGCTACCAGATCGCGGGCGGCAATGACCGGCTGCCGGCGGCGATTGCGGCGAGGCTGGGGGCGCGGATCGAGGCGGGGCGGCGGCTGGAGGCGGTGCGGCCGCGCGGCCGGGGCTATGCGCTGGCCTTTGGCGGGCGCGAGGTGGTGGCGGATATCGTGGTGCTCGCGCTGCCGGCCACCATCTTGCGGCAGGTGGAACTCGCGGTGCCGGTGCCGCCGCTGACGCGCCGCGCCATTCGCGACCTCGCCTATGGCACCAATGCGAAGATGTTCGCGGGGTTTTCGGCGCGGCCGTGGCGGGATGCCGGGCTGTCGGGCGAGACGATCAATGATTTCGGGCAGCAGGCCTGCTGGGAGGATCATGGCGCGCCGGGCGCGGGGCCGGGTGCGCTGACCATCTTCGCCGGCGGCGCGGTGGGGCGTGGGTTCGGCACCGGCGATGTCGCACAGCGGGTGCGTCAGGCGGTGGCGGGGCTGGAGCCGGCGCTGCCGGGCGCAGGCGCGGCCTATGCGGGGCGGGCGCATCGCATGGTCTGGCCGCAGAACCCCTATGTGGGCGGCAGTTATGCCTGTTTCGGCCCCGGCCAATATGCCGGCTTCGAGGGCGCCTGGGCGCCGGCGGGCCGCGTGGTCTTTGCGGGCGAGCACACCTCCGAGGGGTCCTCGGGCTACATGAACGGCGCCGCCGAGAGCGGGCGGGTTGCGGCGGAGCATGTGCTGGGGTGGCTGCGCGGGGGTTAGGTGCGCAGGCCACGGGCGAGGAACAGCGCCGGCACGCATAGCGCCCACATGGCCCAGAACATCCCGCCCCCGATGCTGGCATAGAGCTGCCCCGACAGCAGCGTCAGCAGCATGATCGACAGCCCGATGCCGAGCGAGGCGTGCAGCATCTGCGCCGCACCCACCTGCGCCACCGGCATGTGTTCCGACAGCAGCCGCATCGCGCATAAATGCTGCGCGCCGAAGGTGAGCGCATGCAGCGCCTGGGCGAAGACCAGCGCCGGCAGCCAGGTGGTCTCGGCCAGGATCGCCCAGCGGATCAGCCCCGCGCCCGCGGCCAGCATGGTGAGCCCCACCCAGCCGAGCTTTTCGGCCAGGGGCTTGGCGTAGAGGAACAGGATGATCTCGGCGACCACGCCTTCGGCCCAAAGCAGGCCGATGATGGTCGCACTATGCCCGGCCGCGCTCCAATGGATGGCGGAAAAGCTGTAGGCGGCGGCATGGCTGCCCTGGATCAGGGCCGAGAGCACGAGCAGGCGGCGGAACAGCGGGTCGGAGAGCGGCGCGAGGAGGTTGCCCCGGCCCGCGGCGCGCGGTGCATCGCTCACCGGGAGCAGCAGGGCAGCGACGGATGCCGCGAGCAAGGCACCGCAAATGATCAGCGGCACGACGCGGAGGCCCCATTCGCCCACCATCACGCCCGCCAGTGCGGAGGCCAGGATGAAGGCCAGGCTGCCGATGCTGCGCACCCGCCCATAGTCGAAGGCGCCGTGGCGCGCGGCCGAGACGGTCAGCGATTCGCTCAGCGGCACCAGCGGCCCCATTGCGGTGCTGTAGAGGATGTTCAACGCCACCAGCATGAAGATCGCACTCGGCAGGCCCCAGGGCAGCAGCGCGAACACCAACTGGAAAGCGGCGGCGGCCAGCGCACACAGCGCGAGGACGCGGCGCATCCCCCATCGGTCCGCGACCTGGCCCAGCAGCGGCCCGGCGATCATCCGCGCGAGGCTGCCGGCGAACAGCACCGCCGCGACGCCCTGCGGCGTCAGCCCCGCGGCGGCGAGAAAGGGCGGGAAGAAGGGCAGCGACGTGCCAATGGCCGCGAACATCGCGGAGAGGAGAAGGGCATAACGGGCGGCGGTCATCGTCACGCCGGCGAGACTGCCTCGCGACCTCACGGTTGCAAAGCGTCCGCGCCCGTGTCACGCGTTTGCCCGCAAGGAAGACGGCGCCCCCCATGAGCCATTACCAGATGTTCCAGCCGCGTGTTCGCGCCGTGCTTGGTCCCACAAACACCGGCAAGACGCATCTCGCGATCGAGCGGATGCTGGCGCATGCCTCCGGCATCATCGGCTTTCCGCTGCGCCTGCTCGCGCGCGAGAATTATGACCGCATGGTCGCGGCCAAGGGCGAGAAGAACGTCGCGCTGATCACCGGGGAGGAAAAGATCATCCCCCCGGAGGCGAAGTGGTTCGCCTGCACGGTGGAGGCCATGCCGCTCGACCGGCGTGCGGAATTCGTCGCGGTGGACGAGATCCAGCTCTGCGCCGACCCCGATCGCGGCCATGTGTTTACCGATCGGCTGCTGAACGCGCGCGGCATGGTCGAAACCATGTTCATGGGGGCGGAGACCATTCGCCCGTTGCTGGCCCGCCTGGTGCCGGGGATCGAGTTCGAGACACGCCAGCGCCTGTCCCAGCTCACCTATGCGGGGCCGGCCAAGCTGTCGCGCCTGCCGACACGGTCCGCCGTGGTCGCGTTCAGCGCGGCCGAGGTCTATGCGATCGCGGAGGCCATCCGGCGCCGACGCGGCGGCTGCGCGGTGGTGATGGGGCGGCTGAGCCCGCGCACGCGCAATGCCCAGGTCGCGCTGTACCAGAACCGGGAGGTTGATTTCCTGGTGGCGACGGATGCGATCGGGATGGGGTTGAACATGGATGTGGACCATGTGGCCTTCGCCGCGATTCAGAAATTCGACGGCCACCGGTCGCGTGGGCTGGAACCGCAGGAAGCGGCGCAGATCGCCGGCCGTGCCGGGCGCGGCATGCGCGATGGCAGCTTCGGCGTGACCGGGGATTGCCCCCCGCTCGATGAGGAGATGGTCCACAAGATCGAGGGGCATCAGTTCGAGGCGCTGACCCAGCTGGCCTGGCGCAATTCGGAGCTGGATTTCGCCTCGCTCGACGCGCTGCTGGGCTCGCTGGCCCTGCCGCCGCCGGAGGTCGGGCTCGCGCGCGGCAATGACGCCACCGACCACATGGTGCTCGACGCGCTGTCGCGCGACCCCGACGTGCGCAAGCTCGCCGAGGGGCGCAC
>JBKJNV010000199.1:0-3619 GCA_046593435.1 Roseomonas sp. | reverse complement strand
GAGGAAGCCCGGGGGTGAGGCAAAGCATGGCCACACCGCGTGGCCCTTCTACCGCGAGCTTCGCTCAAAACAGAAGAAAAGATGGTAAACGTTTCAACCCATGCGTTCGAAACTCGCTGCTTCCACCCTTGCGCTGCCGCCCGCCTGGGCCGGGTTGGCCCTCGCCCCCGACCCCCGGGCCGGCGCCGCGATCGCTGCAATGCGGCCTTTTTTTCCTGAAGTCGCCTGGACGACCGGCCCCGAGGCCACCGCCTGGCTACTGGCCGAAGATGCGCCAGCGCCTGCCGGCCGGCGCGTTCTGCGGGCCGGGCCGGGGCCTTGGCCCTGGCCGCGCTTCGGTGCCCGAATCGCCCGCGCCGCCCTCCTCGCCGCCGAGCAGCCGGCGGCCGGCCCGGTCGGGATGCCGGAGGGCGCCAGCGGCACCGGCACGGACCCGGCCGCGTTCCTGGCCGCGCTGCGCGAGGCACGGGTCGCCGGCCCCGCCGGCCTGCCGGACCCCGGCCCTTCGGGGCTCGAAGTCGCACCTGGCAGCGCCGTCCTGGTGCTCGACACCTGCCGGCCCGCCCATGCGGCGGCGACACGGGCGATGTGGAACAGCGCGGTCGCCGGCGCTGCCGGGCGCCCGGTGCTTGCCGTGCGCATGTCGCCGGGGCCGGGCAACCTGCCCGAGTCGCACGGCCCCTTTGCCGCCTGGACGCTGATCGAGGCCGCGGCCGAATGGCATGTGCTGGAGAATACCGGCCTCGCCATCATCGCCGCCGCCGCCGGCGTGCGCATCCGCGCGCATGCGCCGCTGCCGGGCTTCGCGGATGTGGATGAGGCACCGCTGAGCCGCTTTTCGCGGCTGATCGCGGCGACCCGCTTTGCCGACCCGTTCCGCGACGCACCCTGCGCGCCCGAGGACGCGCTGGACATCATGGCGGCATGGCAGCGCGCGGCGGGGGAGAATGCACGCATCGCGGTGGCGTGCGGCATGGCGTTCTGGAAGCGCGCACGCATCGGGGCGGCGCTGGCGAGCGAGACCGGCCCGCCCGCTTTCCGCCGCAGCGTGACAGGCGCGGTCACACAAGCCCGTCGGCGCGGCGGCGCCATCGCCGTGTGGGCGACGCGGGAGCCGCGGGGCCTGCGCGCCGCCGCGGAGGCTGCCGGGGTGGACGTGCTGCGGGTCGAGGATGGGTTCCTGCGCTCGGCCGGGCTGGGCGCGGGGTTCCTGCCGGGCGGTTCCATCGCGCTCGACGCGCGCGGCGTCGCCTATGACCCCGCCGCGCCTTCCGATCTTGAGGCGATGCTGGAGGCGGCCGACTTCGCCCCCGCCCTGCTCGCACGGGCGGCGCGGCTGCGCGCGGCCCTCGTCGGGCGCGGGGTCACCAAGTACAACCTGCCCGGCACGGTTGCG
This sequence comes from Roseomonas sp., assembly GCA_046593435.1. Lineage (GTDB taxonomy): Bacteria > Pseudomonadota > Alphaproteobacteria > Acetobacterales > Acetobacteraceae > Plastoroseomonas. Next base: position 2,223 of record JBKJNV010000199.1, on the reverse strand, counting down.
CCGCCCGAGGTCGCCCCCGGTCGCGCACGGGTGCTGGTGCCGGGCCAGGTGGAGGATGACGCCTCCGTGCGGCTTGGCGCCCTGGCGGGTCCGCGGCGCAATCTCGACCTTCTCCGCGCCGCGCGGGCGGCGGAACCCGGCGCCTTCATCCTGTATCGCCCGCACCCGGACGTGGCGGCCGGCTACCGGGCCGGGCACGTGCCACCGGCCGCAGCCCTCGCCGTTGCCGATGCGGTGCAGGCCGACGCGGCGATGCCCGCCTTGCTCGGCTGGTGCGACACGGTGCACACCATCACCTCGCTCACCGGGTTCGAGGCGTTGTTGCGGGGCAAACGCGTGGTCTGTCATGGCGTGCCCTTCTATGCCGGGTGGGGGCTGACCGAGGACCGGCAGGCGCTGCCGCGGCGGACGCGCCGGCTGAGCCTGGATGCCCTGGTCGCGGGCGCGCTGATCGCCTATCCGCGCTGCGTGGACCCCGTGACCGAACTGCCCTGCCCGCCCGAGGTGCTGGTCGAACGCCTGACCCAGCCGCTTCTGTGGAAGGCCGGGCGCGCGGCGGTACTGCGCCGGATGCAGGGGCGCGTCATGGGCGCGCTCGCGCGGCGGGGCTGGGTGCGATGAAGCGAAATCTTCATCCGGCGCGGGCTTCGCTGCGCGCGTGAACACCCTTCCGCCCCCGATCGCGCCGCGCCGCTTCCTGTTCCTCCAGGGGCTTGCGAGCCCGTTCTTCGCGCGCCTCGGTGCGGCCTTGGCCGAGGCCGGGCACGGGGTGGAAAAACTCGCCTTCAACGGCGGCGACGCCATGTTCTGGCCGCGTGAGCGCATCCGCGACTACGCCGGCACGCCGGAGGCTTGGCCCGCGGCGCTCGCGGCCCTGCTGGCCGAAGGCGTGACCGACCTGGTGCTGTTCGGCGATGGCCGCCCCGCCCATGCGAGCGCCATCGCGGTGGCGCGCGCGCGGCGTGTCGCCATCTGGGTGTTCGAGGAAGGCTATCTCCGGCCCGGCACCATCGCGCTGGAACGTGGCGGAGTGAACGCGGCCTCGCCGCTGCCGCGCGACCCCGATGTGATCCGTGCCATGGCGCATGGCTTGCCGCCGGTCCCCCGCGAGGATGGCCCGGGCGAGCCCTTCCCCCGCCGCGCGGCGCTCGATATCGCCTACAACATGCGCGTGGCGGCCGCGCGCCGCCGCTTCCCGCACTGGCGCACGCATCGCGGCTGGAACGTGTTCCACGAATATCTCGGCTGGGCGCGGCGCGGCGCGCTGCGGGCGCTGCGGGAGCACGCCTCCACCCGCGCCATGGAACGCGTTTTGGCGGAAGCAGAGGCGCACCCTTTCATCCTGTTTCCGCTTCAGCTGGAAGGCGATTACCAGGTGCGGCGGCATTCCGACCTCGCCACGGTGCGCCATGGCGTGGAACGCGCCATCGCCTCGCTCGCGCGGCATGCGCCGCCGGCGATGCGCCTGGTTGTGAAGGGCCATCCGCTCGACAATGGGCTGGTACCGTGGCGGCGGATCATTCGTCGCGTCGCCGCGCAACAGGGTGTGGCCGGCCGCGTCGTCTACCTCGACGAGGTCGCCTATGGGCCGCTGCTGGCGGCGAGCCTCGGCGTGCTCACCATCAACAGCACGGCCGGGTTGCAGGCACTGCGAGAAGGCAAGCCGGTGGCGCTGATGGGCCGCGCGCTCTACGGGCTGGAGGGGCTGGTGTGGCAGGGGCCGCTCGATGGCTTCTGGGCCATGCCGGCCGCGCCCGACATGGCCCTGGTGGATGCGTTGCGCCGGGTGTTGATGGCGCATGCGCTGATCCCCGGCGGCTTCTTCGCCGAACCCGCCATCGCCCGCGCCGTCGCTGGTGGTGCCGCACGGCTGCTCGCCCCGGTCCACCATGCCGCGTAGCCTGGTGATCTCCGGCGCCTCGCGCGGGTTGGGCGCCGCACTCGCGCTGCGGTTCGCTGCGCGCGGCGTGACGCTGCGCCTGGTCGCGCGCGGACAGACGGGCCTCGAGGCCGTGGCGAGTTGCTGTCGCGCGCGCGGTGCGGCGGTGGATGTCGCCGCCATAGACGTGCGCGATGCGGATGCGCTGGGCGTGCAACTCGCGGCGTGGGAAGCGGCGGTGCCGATCGACACGATCATCGCCAATGCCGGCATCTCGCGCGGGCATTCGCCCGAGGGCGCGCGCGAGGGGCGTGACGGGGCCACCGCGCAGGTCGCCGTCAACC
>JBKJNV010000674.1:0-3409 GCA_046593435.1 Roseomonas sp. | reverse complement strand
CTCGACAACCTGTTCCTGACCACGCTCAAGGATATCTATTACGCGGAACGCCAGATCCTGAAGGCGCTGCCGAAGATGGCGAAGGCCGCCAACTCGCGCGAACTCGCCGATGGCTTCACCCAGCACCGCGCCCAGACCCAGAAGCAGATCGAACGCCTGCAGGAAATCTTTGAGATTCTCGGCAAGCGCGCCGCGGGTGTGACCTGCGAAGCCATCAACGGCATCATCGAGGAATGCGAGGAGCTGCTCGATGACAACAAGACCGCCTCTCCGGTGCGCGATGCCGGCCTCGCCGCCTGCGGCCAGGCGGTCGAGCATTACGAGATGGCCCGCTACGGTACCCTGATCGCGTGGTCGAAGCACCTCGGCCAGGACCGCATCGCCGAGCTGCTGGAAGAAACCCTCGCCGAGGAAAAGCAGACCGACCAGGACCTGACCATGCTCTCCGAGCAGATCCTGGCGGAAAACAGCCAGGCCGCGAAGTAGTTGGCCCGGGGGCGGCGCAAGCCGCCCCCAGGCTCCCGCGCCGCCCATGCCCCGCGGTGATGATCGCCATCACCCAATGCTGCATTTGCGAACGGCGCGGCGCCCCCATACTCTCGGCTTCCCCTTGGAGAAGCCCCGGCCCATGCCTGAACTGCCCCCGCTCAGCGACGCCAGCCTCGACCAGATCTTCCGCGAGGCGCGGACCCAGAACAAATGGCTCGACCGTCCCGTCCCCGACAGCACGCTCGAGGCGATCTGGGACCTGACGAAATGGGGTCCGACCTCGGCCAATTGCTCACCCATGCGCCTGGTCTTCGTGCGCACCGGCGAGGCCAAGGCCAAGCTCAAGCAGGCGCTGTCGGCCGGCAATGTGGAGAAGACGATGACCGCCCCGGTCACCGCCATCATCGCGCACGACCCGCACTTCTACGACAAGCTGCCCTTCCTGTTCCCGCACGCCGATGCGAAGGCCTGGTTCACCTCCTCCCCCGCACTTGCCGATGTGACGGCGTTCCGCAATTCCACGCTGCAAGGCGCCTACCTGATGATCGCCGCACGCAGCCTCGGCCTCGACGTCGGCTCCATGAGCGGCTTCAACAACGCCATGGTGGACGACCTGTTCTTCGCCGATACCGGGTTCAAGTCGAACTGGCTGATCAACATCGGCTATGGCGACATCGAGGGCGTGTTCGCCCGCAGCCCGCGCTTCGGCTTCGACGAAGTCGCGAAGATCGTCTGAGGAAGGCAAGGGCGGGGGGACACCGCGTGTCCCCCCGGACCCTCCGGCAGGACTTGGTTCTTGATTATGGAATGTTTTCCTAGTAGATCATACCTCGCAGCCCCCGCGAGGCCCCGATGTCCCACTATACCGCCCCCCACCGCTTCGCCCCGCTCACCGATGCGGAGTTCGCCGCACTCGCGCCCTACATCCATCGCGCGGGGCCGGGCCGGCCCATAGACCGGCCCCGCGAGACGCTCGATGCCATCTTCGCCGCGCTGCTGTCCAACACCCGCTGGTCGCACCAGGGCGAACGGCACGACACACTGCACCGCCGCTTCCGCCGCTGGGCCCATGCCGGGCTCTGGACCCGCCTGCTGACCGACGCGGCGAAACGCCGCCCGCTGAAGCCGCTGCGCTACCGCATCTGCCGCGCCTACCGGGCCGCCATCCGGGTGCTCGGCATCCGCGCCATCGCGCTGGCGCGGCGGCTGGGCTTCCTCACCGCGCTCCCCGGGCCGCCCTGGATGCTGCCCGACCCCATTCTGTCCGAAACCGTCACCGCCGGGCTGCGGAAAGCCCTAATCTCTTACCCGTTCCCAGACCGCCGCCTCATCCCGATGCTGCGCACCCTCCGCGCGCTGCTGGTCACCGCCGCCGGCCGCCGCATCCCGCGCTGCCTGGCCCCGCCATGAGCCATGCCTACCGCCGCCGCGGCGCGGCCCACCCCAACACCCCCCAGATCGCCAGCGCGGTGAACAGCCCGGCGAGCGCATCCACCGGCGCCTCATCGCCCACCGCCACGCGCCCGGCCCCCGCCGCCGCGCCCACCAGCACGCCAAGGGCCGGCATCGCCCCGCCGCCGAGCACCGCGAACAGCCGCCCCCACACCAGCACCGCCCAGAACACCGGCAAGGCCGGGAAGCGGGCCGTCGCCAGGCCGCCGAGCGCATTGCCATCGAGTGCCGCGAGGCTCCCGACCAGCACCGTCAGCAGCATCCACGCGAAGACGAACAGCGCCGCAGCGCGCAGGCCAGCACCACCGCCGCCGCGCGCCCAGGCGCCGAGCACCACAACGCCGCCCACCACCGACAGCAGCGTCGGGCGCGTCAGCACGGCAAGCTCGGCCGCCACGCCCGGCGCCCAACCGGGCCGCGCCGCCACCCAGGCGGAGAGTTCGACGAAGGCCACCTTGCTCCAGGCGATGCCGGTGCCCTCGCGCAGCGCCGCGACCACGGCCACGAAGCCCGCCACCCCCACCAGCATGGCGAGAAATCCTGGCCAGCGGCCTCGTCGCACGCCCGCCCGCGCCGCCGGCCCCGGCACGCTCCAGGGCGATGGCACAGGCGGGGGCGCGACACGCGGCGGGCCTGGCCGCACCGCGCCGCCGCCCACCACAGGCACGCTCGGGCCACCCACGCGCTTCATGGCCGCACCTCCGTGCTCAACACCCGTCGCACCGCACCGCGCCACGCTTCCTGGCGCTGGTCGGCCTCCGCACGCGGCATCGACGGCAGGAAGCGCCGCTCCAGCCGCCAATGCGCCGCACCCTCGCCGGGTGCGGCCATCAGCCCGGCCTGCAACCCCGCGAGCCAGGCAGCGCCCACCGCGGTCGCCTCGCGCAGCGTCGGCCGATCGACCGGGATGCCGAGCAGATCAGCCAGGTATTGCATCGTCCAGTCGCTCGCCACCATGCCTCCATCCACGCGCAGAATCTGCGGCGCACCGCCGGGCCAATCCGCGGCCATCGCTTCCATCAGGTCGCGGGTCTGGTGGCCCACCGCCTCCAGCGCCGCACGCACGATCTCAGGCCGGCCGGTGCCGCGCGTGAGGCCCAGGATCGCACCCCGCGCCGAGGCATCCCACCACGGCGCACCCAGCCCCGTAAAGCCGGGCACCAGGAAGATGCGTTGCGCGGGGTCGGCCGCACGCGCCAGCGCATCGGCCTCGCTCGCATGATGGATGATGCCCAGCCCATCCCGCAGCCATTGCAGCGCCGCACCGGCCACAAAGATCGCCCCTTCCAGCGCGTAGCAGCGGACGCTGGCCAACTGCCAAGCGATGGTCGTCAGCAACCGGTGCGAGGAAGCGACGGCGGTGCTTCCCGTGTTCATCAGCGCGAAGCAGCCGGTACCGTAGGTGGATTTCACCATCCCCGGCGCGAAGCAGGCCTGCCCCATCATCGCCGCCTGCTGGTCGCCGGCC
>JBKJNV010000308.1:0-4422 GCA_046593435.1 Roseomonas sp. | reverse complement strand
CTCGATGATGAGCGCAACATCCCCTTCTTCCAGCCCGAGCGCGAACGCTTCCTCGAATACGACCTCACGCGCCTGGTCTATGAGCTGTCGAACCCGCGCCGCCCCATCGTCGGCGTGATGACGTCGCTGCCGCTGAACGGCGACCCGCGGATGATGATGATGCGCCAGATGCAGGGCCTGCCGCCGGGCGCGGCCGGCCAGCCCTTCGCCATCATGCAGCAGCTGCGCCAGTTCTTCACACTGCGTGATATCGCGACCGACGCCCGCCAGATCGACGCCGATGTTCAGGTCCTGCTCCTCGCCCACCCGCAGAACCTGCCCACCGCCACACAATACGCCGTGGACCAGTTCGTCATGCGCGGCGGCAAGCTGGTCCTGCTGCTCGACCCGCACTCGGAAGGCCAGGCATCGCGCCCCTCCGCCGGTGGGGGCCCGCCCACCGCCAACGCCTCCACGCTCGACCGGCTGCTCAACGCCTGGGGTGTCGAGGCCCCGGCCGACCGCGTCGTGCTGGACCTGCGCGGCGCCTGGCGCGTGCGCGCCGGCCAGACCGACCGCATCCAGGCAGTGGACTACACGGCCTGGTTCAACCTCCAGGCCGACAGCATCAACAAGGCCGAGGTCGCCACCGCCGAGCTGAACCAGGTGACGGTGGCCTCCGCGGGCTCCCTGCGCCGGCGTGAGGGTGCGACCATCGAGTTCATCCCCCTGCTCACCTCCTCCGAACGGGCCATGGTGGTGGACGCCGCCGCCATCCGCCGCGAACCCAACCCGGCAGCCCTGCTCGCGGCCTTCCGCCCCGATGGCGAACGCCACGTGATCGCCGCGCGCATCCGCGGCACCCTGCCCTCCGCCTTCGGTGCCACGGCACCCGAGGATGCCGAGCGCCCCGCCACCATGCCCGCCCACCGCGCGACCTCCGACGGGCCGGCGAACATGGTCATCATCCACGACACGGACCTGCTGGAGGATCGCTTCTGGGTCCGCATGCAGGATTTCTTCGGCCAGTCGGTGGCCACGCCGATCAGCGACAATGCCGCCTTCCTCGCCAATGTCGCGGATACGCTGGCCGGCGGCGACGCGCTCGTCTCGCTGCGTTCGCGTGGCGAAAGCCTGCGTCCCTTCGCCATGGTCGATGACCTGCGCCGCGACGCCGAGACCCGCTTCCGCCAGACCGAACGCACCCTCCAGACCCGCCTGGAGGAGACCGAGCGGCGCCTGCGCGAACTGCGCCAGGGCCAGCCCGGCGCCGAACGTGGCGCGAGTGCCGTCATCACCGCCGAACAGCGCGCCGAGATCGACCGGGCGCGGGCCGATATCGTCGCCACAAGGCGCGAGCTGCGCGGCGTGCAGCTGGAACTGCGCCGCGATATCGAATCGCTCGAAAGACTGCTGCGCGCGGTGAACATCGCGCTCGTGCCGACGCTGCTGACGCTGTTCGCGATTGTGCTCGGCGTGCTGCGCTCCAGGCGCCGGGCTGCGGCGCGGGCGTAAAAAGACATGAGGGGGCGTTGCCCCCTCAAACTCCCCCACCAGGCGCCTGCAGGGTCGAACGTATACGTTCGACGGAACCGGAATACGAAGGGCCAAGATCGATGAACCAGCGCAGCCTTCTGATGCTTGCGGGCGCGGCCATCGTCGTCATCGGGGCGGCGCTCGTGCTCACGCCGAAGACCAGCGCGCCGCCGCCGGCCGGCAGTGCGGAGCTGGCCTTCCCCGGGCTTGCGGCACGGCTCCAAGGGGCGGCGCGCATCGAGGTGACGCGCAATGCCGATAGCCTCGTCGTGCAACGGCAGGGCGAGACCTGGGTGCTGCCCGAACGCGCCAACTACCCCGCGCGGCCCGACCGCGTCCGCGAACTGCTCACCGGCCTCACCGAACTGCGCCTGACCGAACCGCGCACGGCAAACCCCGAATTGCTGGACCGCCTCGGCGTGAACGACCCCACCCAGCCGGGCTCCACCGCTGCCCTCGTGCGCGTCCTCAACGCGCAAGGGTCGCCCATCGCGGAACTCATCATCGGCCGCCGCCGCGTCCGCACCCAGGGCAACGCGCCCGAGGCCGCCTTCATCCGCCGCACCGGCGAGAACCAGGCCTGGCTCGCCGAAGGCCGCCTGCCCATCGACGGCGATGCCGGGCTCTGGCTCGACCGAAGCATCTCGGCCATCCCGCGCGACCGTATCCTCCGCGTCGCGATCCGCCGCCCCGACGCGCCCGTGCTGGAACTGGCCCGCGCCGGAGAGGTGGACGCGCCGCTCCGCGTCACCGCCCCGGCGGAGACCCCGCCGCTCGATGAGACCAGCCTCGATGAGGTCGGCCGCGCCTTCGAAAGCCTCACCTTTATCGAAGTCACCGCTGACACCGTCGCGCATGGGGATGATGTGGGCGAGGCGCGCTTCACGCTGACCGACAACCTCACTCTCGTCGCGCGCATCTCCCGCGATGGCGAGGCGATCTGGGCGCGCTTCGCGGCCGAGGGCGATGACGAGGCCACGCGGCTGAACGCCCGCTGGCGCGGCTGGGCCTTCCAGATCGGGCAGTGGAAAGAGAAGGCCTTCGTACCGCAGCTCGCCGACCTCCGCCGCGCCGAGGAGCCGGCGCCCGAGCCCGCGCCCGAGGAGCCGGCCGCACCGGCACCGGTCGAGGCGCCCGCCACCGCCCCGGCACCCGCACCGCGATGAGCCCGGCGCGGTCACTGCTTCCGCGATGACCTCTCCGCCCAGCGAGGACCGGCGGGAGCACCCGACCCGCCCCTGGGTCGGCATCGGCTGCGTCATCTTTGATGAAGACCGCGTGCTGCTGGTCCGCCGCGGCAAGCCGCCGCGCGTCGGCGCCTGGTCCCTGCCCGGCGGCGCCCAGCACCTGGGCGAAACCGCGCAAGCCGCCGCCCGCCGCGAATTGCTGGAGGAAACCGGAATCGAGGCCGGGCCACTGATCCTGGCCGACGTCATCGACGCCATCACGCGCGACGACCAGGGCCGCGCGCAATTCCACTACACCATCATCGACTATGCCGGCCGCTGGCGCGCAGGCACGGCCGCGCCCGCCGATGACGTGCTGGACGTGGCCTGGGCGGCGCCCTCATCCCTGGCCAGCTACGACCTCACGCCCGAAACGCTCGCCGTCATCGCGAAATCCCGCGCCCTGCTCGCGCGCGGCTGAACCCGGCGCTCAGCGCGCCGGCACCGCGCCCACCGGCGCACGCCGTGCCCGGCGCAGCCGCGACAGGCCAAAGGCCAGCGCCACACCCACGGCAAGCACGATGGCCGCCATGATCGGCCGATGCGCGAACCAGGCCACCGCGATGACCAGCGGCGCGACCAGCAGCGTCAGCACGCCCGAGATCAGCCCGGTACCGAAGCCCACGATCGAGCCGAAGAGCGGCACCACATCGGCCAGCACGCGGATGGGCGCGAAAATCATCGAGAAGCCCACAAAGACCAGCACCACGCCAACCAGGCGCAAAATCCAGGTGAGGATGGCATTCTCCGATTCGGCCGCCTGGATCATCTCGGCCGCCGTCTTGCTGCCCGCCGTGACCAGTTGCAGCGTCTGCCCATTGCCCGTCGTGTAGGCCGTAAAGCCTTGGCCCTGCTGCTGCGCGACAATGCTGACCGTGGCCGGCCGCGCCGCGCGGTAGCTGATGCGCAGGTCACCCACCACCGGGTTGTTCGGGTCATTGCCGACGAAAATACTTTGCCCGACCAACTGCGTCCGCCGCCCCGCGATCGGGCGGATCATCGCCTCGCTCGGCGCCACGGCATCCGTCGCGGACAACATGCGCAGCTGCGCCTCCGCCAGGCGGAAGCCACCCAGGCTCGCCTCAGCCGCGCCCTGGCTGCGCGAGGCGAGCGGCATGGGCGGGTTGGCATGCCCGCCGGGTTGGCGGAACTGGCCACTGTTGATCGCCGATTCGCTCCAGACGCGCGCGTAGCTGTAGGTGGTCTGCGTCGTCTGGCTGCCGCCGAGATTGGTGGAGGTAGTGCTGCTGCTGCTCTCCCGCCACTGGAACATCTCCACCTGGCGCGACAGCACGGCCGCCCCCTGCACGCTCACGCCGGTATCGCCATCGCTCAGCGTCGCCGCGACCGTGAGTGGCCCGGTCACATGCACCAGGCGGCGTTCCCGCGTGGGGTCGGGCCGGTCGGCCGCGACACTCACCACGCTGCCCGCGCCTTCGGTCAGGGCACGGGCGGTGGCCACCGCGCGGCCCTCATTCCAGAACAGCAGCCAGCAGGCGGCGGGGATGAGCACGAGGCCGATCAATATCCCGGTGAAGGCACCGCCGAGGCGGCTGCCCCAGGATCGCGTCGTGGTCTCGGTGAAGCTGCCCTCATTGGCCGCCTCGGCAGAGGCGATGCCGCCAGAATCCGGGTTTTTGGTACCGCCGGCATGGGACAAGGAACTGCCGCCATCATTCGC
>JBKJNV010000300.1:0-3510 GCA_046593435.1 Roseomonas sp. | reverse complement strand
CCCACAGCCCGACCGGCTTCATCCCACCGGCCGGCGCCTGCGACTGCCACACGCATGTCTTCGGGCCCGCCGCGCGCTTCGCATTCACCGCGCGCCGGCTCTACACCCCCGGCGACGCGCTGGTGGAAGACCTGTTCGCGCACCAGATCGCGCTGGGTCTCGACCGCGTCGTGATCGTCCAGCCAAGCACCTACGGCACCGACAATGCCGCCACACTTTGGGGCATGCGCGCGCTGGGGCGCGACCGGGCACGCGGCGTCGCCGTCATCGGCCCTGAAATCCCAGATTCCGCGCTCGTGGCGATGCGCGATGCCGGCATCGCCGGCGTGCGGCTCAACCTACTGACCGCGGGCCAGCATGATCCGGTCGCTGCGCGCGCCGCACTGGCCCAGACCGCCGCGCGCGTCGGGCCGCTCGGGTGGCACATTCAGGTCTTCACCAACCTCGCAATGATCGAGGCGCTGGAAGCGGATTTCGTCGCGCTCGGCCTGCCATTGGTGATCGACCACATGGGCGCGGCGCGCGCGGAACAGGGCCTAGGCCAGCCCGGGTTTGCCGCTCTGCTCCGCCTGGTCTCGAAGGGGCACGCGCATGTCAAACTCTCCGCCCCGCACCGCATCTCCGATCTGCCGGGCTATCCCGATGCCGCGCCAATCGCGCGCGCCCTGATCGCCGCCAACCCCGCGCGCATGCTCTGGGGCAGTGACTGGCCGCATCCGGGCGGGTCCGCCCGCGGCCAGACCGACCTTGGCACCATCGAGCCCTTCCACGCCGAGGATGACGGCGCCGGGCTCGCGCGCCTCGCGGCCTGGGCGGATCACGACGCCGCGCTGCTGCGCGCCATCCTCGTCGACAACCCCGCCCGCCTTTACGGATTCTGAGCCATGCACAGGCGAACCCTGATCGCGGCACTCGCCGCCCCCGCGGTCCTGCAAGCGCAGGAAGCCTGGCCGGTGCGCCAGCCGCGCATCATCATTCCCTTTGCCGCCGGCGGCCCGCAGGACCCGCCCGCGCGCATCATCGCGGAGAAGCTCAGCCAGCGGCTGGGCGCGACCTTCATCGTGGAGAACCGGCCGGGTGCGGGCGGTGGGCTCGGCGCGCAGCAGGTGGCGAATGCGGCACCCGATGGCGCCACGCTGCTGTTCATCTCCTCCTCCATCGCCATCATCCCGACCTTGCAGGCCGCACTCCGCTTTGACCCGGTGCGCGACCTCGCACCGCTCTCGCTGGTCTGCGACGTCCCCGCCGCGCTGGTCGTGCGCACGGAATCCCCGTTCCGCTCGCTGGCGGAACTTCTCGCGGCCGCGCGTGCGGCACCCGAGCGCTACACCTATGCTTCGGGGGGTGTGGGCTCAGCGAACCACCTCGCAGGCGCGCTATTTGCGGCCCTGGCCGGGATTTCGCTGACGCATGTGCCCTATCGCGGCATCGCGCCGGCAATGACGGCGGTCTATGCGGGCGAAATCGACCTCGCTTTCGGCTCCACGCTCGAAGTCCTCGCCCATGCACAGCAGGGCCGGGTGCGGATGCTCGGTACCACGCTGACAGCGCGGCTGCCGGAGACGCCGGAGATCCCCGCCATCGCCGAGCAGGTGCCGGGCTATGCCGCGCCGAACTGGTTTTCGATGTTCGCGCCCAAGGCCCTGCCGCCGCGGCTGACCGCACGTCTGGTCGCCGAGTTGGGCGCATTGAGGGAGGATGCGGACCTCAAGGCACGGCTCGCGATGGGTGCGGCGCAGATGCGGCTCGATGGCCCCGATGCGCTGGCGGCGCGGCTTGCCGACGACATCGCGAAATGGCGCGGGCTGATCGAGCGGGTCGGCATCCGCGCGGAATGATCGGTGCAACTCCGGGTGCGGCGCCGCGTTGGAAAACGCGACCACGCACGGAGCCATGCCATGAAGATCCTCGTCCTGCTGACTGCCCTGGCAGTGCCGCTCGCCGGCTGCCTCAGCTTCTCCAGCTCGAACCCGCCGCCGCCGCGCGAGACGGTGATCATCCCACGCTGAACGGCTTGGTCAGGCGAGCGCGCGGACGGCAGCCATCACCTGCGCCGCGAACAGCATGCCGTTCGGGTTGATCGGCAGCCCGGCCGCACGCAGCGCATCCGCTGTCCACGTGTTGCAGGTGTAGGTGGCCGCGTAACGCAGCCGTGTCGCGAAAAACAAGCTGCCCTCATATGGGCCAGGGGCGATGGGTTGCGTCGCCGCGATCTGCTCCGCGATGAAGCCCAGCATCGCCGCGCGCCCTTGAGCAGAGACCGCGAGCGCGACCTGCTCGTCATCGGCGAAGGCGCGGGCGGGTGGGCTCGGTAACCCAGTGATCAGCAGCGCGGCGGGGCCGCCGAACAAAGCACCCAGCATCGGCAGCGCGCCGCGTGCCTCGTCGATGAACCAGGCGCGGTCGCCAAAGCCCACCGACAGCCAGGTGGCGCCCGGCAAGGCCCGAGCGGCCGCGGCGAGTTGTGGCGGCAGGGCACGCGTCTCGAACACCACATCCGTGTGCCAGCTGCGCCGCACAACGCTCAGCGCCTGGGTGCAATCGCAGCCCTGGCCGGCCGTGACGCTGGGCGGTTCGATTCTGCTGCAGGCGAGCAGCGGCAGGGCCGCGAGCGCGGCACGTCGGGTGGTTGGCGGCATCATGCCCCCTCTACGCAGCATGTCGGCGGGCGGATGCGGCCCACCGGCACCACGGCACGGATTTCCGCCCCTGCCCGCTTGCCGCTATGATGGACGAAAGTGCGGCGGGAATGAACCGGCCGCAAGGAAGGACGGCCATGCTGAGCGATGACCCGCACCACACCGCGACCAGCTGGCTCGCTGGCTTCGGCGCGGCGCTGCGCACGGGCGATGCGGCGACGGCGGCGGCACTGTTTCTCCCCGATGGGCATTGGCGGGACCTGCTCGCCTTCGGGCCGGATTTCACCACGCTGAGCGGCGCCGACGCCATCGGCCAGCGCCTCGCGCACACTGCGCCCGGCATCGCCCCGCGCCATCTCCGCCTGGACCCCGCGCGCACCCCACCGCGCCGCGTCATGCGGGCGGGCGAGAGCGTCGTGGAGGCCATCTTCGCTTTCGACACGGCCACCGGGCCCGCCAATGGCGTGGTGCGCCTGGTGCACACCGCCGAGGGTCCGCGTGCCTGGACGATGATGACCGGGCTCGATGGCCTGCATGGTGAGGCGGAGGGCGCGCCGGACGCGGTGCATGGCACGCGCCAGTTCAGCGGCGACAACTGGGCCGACCGGCGCGAGAAGTCGCGCGCCTATGCGGACCACGACCCCGCGGTGATCGTGGTCGGCGCCGGGCAGGCGGGCCTCGCCATCGCGGCGCGGCTGGGTGCGATGGGGATCGACGCGCTGGTCATCGATCGCCACGCGCGCATCGGCGATAATTGGCGCAAGCGCTATCACGCGCTGACGCTGCACAACGAGGTACACGTCAACCACTTCCCCTACATGCCCTTCCCGCCCACCTGGCCGGTCTACATCCCCAAGGACAAGCTCGCCAA
>JBKJNV010000222.1:0-3654 GCA_046593435.1 Roseomonas sp. | reverse complement strand
CCGGACATTCCCACCTTCGCCGAGGCCGGCATCCCGGACATCGTGGTCGAGCCCTGGTTCGGCTTCATGGCGCCCGCCGGCACGCCCGCCGCTGCAATCGCCACACTCAACCGCATTCTCAATGAGGCGAATGCCGACGCCGAGGTGCAGCGGCGCCTGCGCGACCTCGGCGTACGGCCCGAGGGCGGCACGGCGGAACGCTTCGCGGCCCATGTGCGCGCCGAAGTCGCCCGCTGGCAGGAAGTGGTCGAGCGGAACGGGATCGAACGGCTGAACTGATCGGCATGCCCTGACGCGCCGGGCGCCGCCGTCACGCCAGAGGCGTGCCTTCGGCACGACGGGGCCTGCCTCGCCAGACGGTCAGCGTCCGCCCCTTCGCGGTCGCGGCCTGCAGTGCGCGGGGGGTGGCGACGCCGGTTGACCGGCAGCGGCCCCCTTACCCCCGCCGACGCGCCGCGATCACCCCGGCCAGCAACTCCACATTCGCCATCGCGGCGTGCGCCTGCCCCGCCACCTCTGCGGGTGCGGCGACCCGGGCGCGCGCGACCAGCGCCTCGGGGGTGAAATCGGCAAGGTCGAGCGACAGCGTCTCGGCTTCCGCCAGCGAAGGCAGGCCATGGCGCGTCAGGTAGCCGATCTTGGTGTCCGGCTTGCACACCGGCACGATCGCGCAGCCGGCGAGTGCAGCGAAGATCACGCCATGGAAGCGCGATGCGATCACCAGCCGCGCGCACCCATACAGCGCGAGCGTGGCGCGCGTGCCGATATCGACCAGCCGCTGCACCCGCGCGCCCGTCACTGCCGCGACGCGGCCATAAAAGGCCGCGTCATCATCCGAATGCAGCGCGAGCAGCACCTCATGCGTGCCGGCCAGATGGCGCACCAGGGCGGCCACGCAATCCTCCATCGTCCGGCCATCCGCGGGCGGGTTGAACTCGGTGAATGCCCCGAAGGTGATGATGGCGAGCGGGCGTTCGGCGAGCGGAATCGGCGCCGAGGGGTCCGGGTCCAGCGCGGCCAGCGCGAAGGCGAGGTCCGCGCTCAGCCGCACCGGCCGCTCGGGTGCGAGGCCCTCCAGCACCGCGCCATCCACCGGGTCGCGCGCGGTGATCACATCCGCGTCGCGCATGGCGCGGGCAAAGGCGGCCTGCCCCTGCGGCGTCGATATGGATTGCGTGCCGATGCCCAGGATGGCGGTGGCCTTACCCATCTCCCGCGCGTAGCGCAGCGGCGCGGTGTAGTTGGCGATGTTTTCCACCTCCGGCGCACCGCGGTGGCTGATGTCGTAGAAGATCCCCCCGCCACCCACGATGACCAGCTCGGCCGCGTCGATATCTCCCGCCAGCGCGCCGGGGCCCAGCGCACGCCAGCGCGTCATCCCCGCCCGCAGCGCGATCTCGCCGGCGGCCAGGCTCACGGCGTCATCGCCAATATTGCCGCACCCGAAGGCTGAGACGATGACAGCGAGGCCAGGCTCGGGTGGCGCGGGAGGGAGCGCACGGGCGCGCGCCGCCTCCAGCAGCGGGCCGACATGACCCATCGCCTCGGGCGGGGCAGGGGGGGCGTTGCGCGCCAGGATGACATAGACCTCATTGGCCGCCGTGACGCTCAGCCGCGCGATGGCGTTGGCGAGCACGTGCCGGTCCAGGTGCTGCAGCAGGCCCTTGTGCAGCAGCACCACGTCCGGCAGCGCCGGAAGCAGGTCACGCAGCGCGAAGTGCGGCAGGATCTCTGCCCGCGGCAGCAGGGTCGCGCAGGCATGCGCCGCCATCGCGGGGACGCCGAAGCGCTTGCCCGGCAGAAGGCGCAGCACGGCAAGCATCTCGGCCAGCTTGTCATCCACCGGCGGGTGGGCGGCCGTGTCCAGGATGTTCAGGGATTTGCCGAGCAATTGCATAAGCGGGCCTCGTGCGGGGCGCCGGGCTGGGGCCGGCGGGTGGGGGTGACGCTGTCTCAGGCAGTAGAAAGGGTCTTGCTTTTGACGTGCATAACATGGTCTCAATACACGCGATACGTGTATATGCCCAACCCGCCCAAGATGGAGCCGATGATGGACCTGCTGCCCCTGGAGCGCGAGAGCGCCGCAACGATCGAGGCCCTACGCCAGGATGTGGCCCAGCTCGCTGCCCGGCTTGAGGATGTCGCGAGGGTCGTCACCTCCGGTTATCATGAGAACCTGTTCTGGCTGCGCCGCATCCACAACAGCAGCGCGATATACCTCGGCGAGCATGTCGCCCTGACCCATCTGAGCAATGGCTGCCGCGCCTATATCGACACGCGCAGCAAGGATGTGGGCGTGCACATCCTCCAGACCGGCACCTGGGAGACGCCCTACACGGAGGCGTTCAAGTCGCTGCTGCGCCCGGGCGCGCGCGTGGTCGATGTCGGCGCCAATCTCGGCTGGTACGCCCTGGTCGCCGCCCCCATCGTCGGCCGCGAGGGCCGCGTCTATGCGGTGGAGCCCAACCCCGAATTGGCGCGGATGGTCTACTGGTCGTTGCGCACCAACGGCTTCGGCGCTTTCTCCAAGGTGTTCGAGGTCGCCGTGGGCGATGTGCCTGACGTGGTGGACCTGGTCTCCCGCCCCGACATGCCCGGCGGGGGCTACATCCGCCCGACGGTCCACACCGTGGAGGACCCCGCGCCCTCCACCACCCGCGTCGCCTCGGTCCCGCTCGACACGCTGCTCGCCGAGGAGCCGGAGCCCATCGACGTGCTCAAGATGGATGTGGAGGGCTGGGAGGGCATGGCCATTCGCGGCCTTCGCGCCACCATGGACCGCTCGCCGGGGCTGCGGATGCTGATCGAATGGAGCACGCAGCAGGACGGCTCGCCCGCCCCGCGCGCCGAGATGGCCGTGACGCTGGAGGCGCGCGGCTACACCCCGCACCGTATCGACGGCCAGGGCCAGCTGATCCGCGCCGAATGCGCCGCGCTGCTGGGTGAGACGGCGCTGATCAACCTGGTGCTGCTGCCCCAGGGCGATGCGATGCTGGGTGGGTGAAGGAAGACGATTGGGGGAAAAGAATTTCCCCCAAACCCCATATTTTTATTTTTATCTGCACCGACCGCCCAGCCCGAGCCATTCAACAAAAATAAAAGAAAGGGGGTTTGGGGGGAATTCTTTCCCCCCATTCTGTCACCCGTAATGGTGCCCAGGCTCAGGACGCTTTGCGCTGCCGCCCCTTCGCCTTCTTCGGATCATACCCGCCACCCCCCGGCCCCAGCGGCTTTGGCTTCCACTCCGCGCGCGGCGCAGAATCCCGCAGGGATCGCCCGGCCAGCTGCGGCTCCAGCCCCAGCTCCAGCGCCTCCAGCCGCTTGATCTCGTCGCGCAGTCGCGCGGCGGTCTCGAACTCCAGCTCGGCGGCGGCGGCGCGCATTTTCTTCTCCATGTCCACGATGGCGCTGCGCAGATCCTTGCCGACGAATTGCGCGGTGGCGTCGCCTTCCACCGCTTCCACCGTCACGTAGTCCTGCTCGTAGACGGACTGCATCACATCGGCGATCTGGCGCTTGATGGAGGTCGGCGTGATCCCGTGCGCCTCGTTCCACGCGATCTGCCGCTCGCGCCGCCGCGCCGTCTCGCCCAGCGCCTTGACCATGCTGTTGGTCATCCGGTCGGCATAGAGGATGACGCGGCCATCGGCGTTG
>JBKJNV010000558.1:0-6305 GCA_046593435.1 Roseomonas sp. | reverse complement strand
TGATCGACGGGCGCGTGACGCGGATCGGCTACAGCGCGGCGACGGAATTCGGCCTGGCGCGGGATTCAGCCTGCGCGCCGGTGGTGCAGGGGTGCCTGCGCATGGTGGATGAGGGGTCCGTCAGGACGCGGTGAGGTCTACCGAAACGGCCCGGAACCTCGGCGCGCCCGACGCGCCGCCCGGCCGAATGGCCGGCGCCACCAATGCGGCGAAAGCCAAGCGTGCGGAGCGCGCGCCCGGCGCTGAAGCACATGAAAGCTTGATCGGGGGTGCCCGCAGGCCAACCCCGATCAAGCGATTTCCCGGATCAGCTTCCGCTTCACGGCGGTCCCGAAGCTTTCGAAATCCACCGCCACTTCCATGAAGCTGCCCACCCCGCCGATCACGCTGTCGCGGTAGTAATTGTCCAGCGGGACAGGCGGCATGCGGCCGAAGGTCGGGCGGTCGTTGATGATCGGCAGGCCGTTGATGATGATGCCCTCGGCCACCGCCGCGTCGCGCGCCATCTCGGCCGGCGGGCCGGAATTGTTCACCCCGTCGCCGGAGACATCGATCACCCGCCGCGTCGCCTCGAAGGGGCAATCGGCCAGCACGCGTCGGGACACTTCGATCGCGCCGGAGATGGAGGTCCAGGACAGCGAGACGCGCGGCGCCTCGGCCAGCGCCTCGGCCCAGCGCTGGGCATCAGGCGCGCTGCCGATGCGCGTCCAGGGCAGCACGACGCGCTGGTACTCGATCCCGGCCCATTCGACATAGGCAACCGCGATGCCGCCCATCATCCCGCCGCGGATGGCTTCGATCACGCGCGGGTCGGTGATGGCGTTGCGGTAGCCCTCGCGCTGCAGCACCGCCTCATCGGGGTCGATGGAGCGGCTGACATCGACGGCGAGGACGAGGGCCACATCAACCGGATCGCGCGATTGCGCCCGCGCGGTGAGCGCGTGCAGCATGCCGGCGGCGGCGATCAGGGAGCGGCGACGCATCGTCCCAGGCCTCGTCTGTCAGGAAGCGATCATGAAAGACCCAGCCAGGGACCAGTTTCAACGCCCAACTGCAAGAGCCGTGCGAATTGCGCCGGCGATCTGCGCGATCTCCGACTCGCTCAGGTAGGGGTGCATGGGCAGGGACATGACCTGCTCGCACAGCATCTCGCTGACCGGCAGCGGCGGCGGGCCGCCGGCGATGGCACCCTGGTGGTGCGCGGCATAGGCCGGCTGGTGGTGGAGCGGGCGCGGGTAGTAGACCGCGCTCGGGATGCCATCGGCGCCGAGCGCCTTCTGCAGCTGGGCGCGCGTCGCGGCGTCGGGCAGCTTGATGGTGTAGATGCCCCAGGCGGAGACGGCGCCGGGGACGGCGGCGGGCGGGTGCACGGCGGAAGGGAGCATCTGCGCGTAGAGCGCGGCGGCGCGGTTTCGCGCGGCAAGCTCGCCTTCGAACAGCGGCATCTTGCACAGCAGGATCGCGGCCTGGAGCGTATCGAGCCGGCCGTTCATTCCCGTGCGCAGCACTTCGTAGCGGGACTTGCCCTCCCCGTGGGTGCGCAGCGAGCGATACAGGTCGGCGCGCTCCGCGTCATCGGTCAGCAGCGCGCCGCCATCGCCGTAGCAGCCCAGCGTCTTGGTCGGGTAGAAGCTCAGCGCCGTGGCGTGGCCGAAGCTGCCGAGCCGGCGATTGTTGAGGCTGGCGCCGAAGGCCTGGGCGGCGTCGTCGAGCGCGAACATCCCCTCCCGCGCGCAGATCGCCTCGATGGCGGGCCAGTCGGCGGGGTTGCCATACAGGTCGACGCCGATCACCGCGCGCGGCTTGAGGCGGCCTTCCGCCTTGACCAGCGCGAGGCGGGCCTCAAGGTCGGCAAGGTCGATGTTGAAGTTCACCGGGTCCACATCGACGAAGATGGGCGTGGCACCGAGGACCAGCGGCACCTCGGCGGTGGCGGTATAGGTGAAGGCGGGCAGGAACACCGCGTCGCCGCGCCCGATCCCTTCGGCCATCATCGCGATCTGGAGCGCATCCGTGCCCGAGGAGACGCCGACCGCGTGCTTTGCGCCGGAGAAGGCACACAGGGCGGCTTCCAGCTCATCGACTTCCGGCCCCTGGATGAAGCGCCCGGACTCCAGCACGGCCGCGATGCGGCGGTCGAGCTGGTCGCGGATGAGCGCCTGCTGCGCCTTCATGTCGAAGAAGGCGATGGGGCGGGGGCTGGTCATGCGCGGGGCGGCTCCGGTTTGGTTGCGGGGGTCGGTTTAGCGCGCCACGCCGCGCCGCGCGACATCACCAATGATGACGCGCTGCAACGAGCCCTCGTGCCTCAAAAATGCTTCGCGTTCCGCGCGCCGGCACGGATCGGGCAGCTTCTATGATCATCATTGCGTGATTGCCGAAGCGATATAGCCCCGCGCGGGTTTATTCCTCGGGCTTGGCAGCGGGAGATGTGCCCGAGGCGCCCTACGGCATGAGGGTGCACAATGACGAGAAGAATGGCTTGGGTCTCCGGACTCGTTATCTCGGCAACGCTGGCGGGGTGCGTGGCACCGGGCGCGGGGCTGCCGCCACTGCCTGAGGCCAGCACCGCACGCGGCGCCTATCGCCTCGGTGCGGAGGATCAGGTGCGCGTCACCGTCTTCGACGATGCGCGGCTCAGCGGCACCTATCGCATCGGCGAGGATGGCGAGGTCTCGGTCCCGCTGGTCGGCCGGATGCGCGCGGCGGGGATGTCCCCGCAGGAGCTGGAACAGCGCCTGGTGCGGGAATTCCGCCAGCGCCAGCTGATCACCACGCCCGCGGTCGCGGTGGAGGTGCAGACCTACCGCCCCATCTTCGTGCTCGGCCTGGTCGAGCGCGGCGGGCAATTTCCCTACCAGCCGGGGATGACGGTGCTTTCGGCGGTCGCGCTGGCGGGTGGGTTCAACTTCCGCGCCGTGCAGGACCGGGTCACGGTGACCCGCGTCGGGGCGCAGGGGACAACGGCCCAGGAATACCGCGCGCCGCGCGATGCGGTGCTGCTGCCCGGCGATGTGGTGACAGTGCTGGAGCGGCGCTTCTGACGCCGCGAAGGCCGGTCGGACGGTCCCGACCGGCCTTCTTTCTCTGTCGGCCTTGAACGGCGGGGCGCCCGGCGATCCGTCGCGCGCCCCGCTCACGGATGAAGCCGGTGCGGCATGCGCGCCGGTTCGCTACATGGGTATCTTGCTTCGGATAGGGGGCGCCACGCCGACCTCCGCCTCAGGGCAGGGTGAGCCGCGCCTCCGAGGCGGTGCGATGCGCGGCACTGGACAGCCGCGCATACAGAGCCGGTTCGCCGGCCAGCCGGCGCAGCAGCATCGCCGCCGCATTGATGTCGGGCTCGGCCCAGACGCTGCCGCTGTAGATCTCGGCACTGTCATCGACCGGTATCAGGCGATAGGGCACGGGCAGGCTGTTCGCCTCGGTCATGAAATCCGTATTGCCCGACCAGGCGGTGCCGATCACCGGCAGTCCGTGGGCCATCGCCTCCAGGATGGGCAGGCCGAAGCCTTCCGCGCGGTGCAGCGACAGCAGCGCATCGGCCGAGCGGTACAGCGCCGCGATGCCGGCATCGTCGAGGAATTCCGAGACGACCACATGCGGCAGGCCATGCAGGCTCTCGCGGATGGCGTCGGCGGCCGGACCTGAGCCGTTCAGCTTGAGGATCAGTCGTGCCTGGTCGCTAGCCCCGAAGGCAGCGCGGAAGGCGGCGATCGCGGCGAGCGGGTTCTTCCGCGCGAAGCTGGACCGGCTATCGGCCATGGCCAGCACGGTAAAGGGGCGCCCGGGGGCGCGCGGCTGGAAGGCGGGGGCGTCGACGACATGGCCCACGACGTGGATCGGACAGGTGAACATCCGGCCCAGGCTTTCGGCGGCGAAGCGGCTGGGCGTCCAGATTTCATGGACCAGCGAGCCGAAGGGTCGCCATTCCGGCGGCGGGTCGGGCAATTCCCAGGCCCAGTAGCCGATGCGCCACGCCCCGGCGGCGGCCGGCAGCACGGATTGCAGCAGCGGTGCGGTCTGCGGCCCGCCGCAATGGAAGACATAAGCCGTGGCCGGCACATGCGCGGTACGCGCAAGCGGGCTGCGCAGCGCCGCCGTCGCGTCGAGCAACTGCACGTCATGGCCCTGCCGCGCCAATGCGGCGTGCTGCAGCAATGCACCCTGCGCGATGCCGTTGTGGCGCCGCAGCGCGCCCACCACAGCGATGCGCGAGAGATCCCGCGCGGCCACGCCCCGGTCCAGGCGCAGCTGCGCCAGCCAGCGGCTGCCGGTGAGCCACCCCGCCACCACCGCCGGGCGCAGCGGTCCCAGGCTGTCGATCACGCTCAAAGGTCGAGCGCCCGTTCCGGCGCAAGGCGGCCGCGCAGCAGATCGCGGAGTGCTACGACATTGCCGTGCAGCCGGCCGCGCCGGTCCACATGCGGCTCCGGCCGCGCGGCGCGCAGCAGGTTGGCGGCGATGTTGCCCAGGATGCGGCGCGCGGCATAGCCGCGTGGGTAGGCGCCGCGCCCGGCACTGCGCATCAGGTAGATCGGGTTCGCGACCTGCGAATAGCCCAGCCGCCGCCCCGATCCGCGGCCATGCTTGGTGCCCAGATGCACGCCGCGCGCGGCGTGCAGGCGCGCGACCGTGCCATGCGCGGCAAGGCGGCGGGTGAAATCCACATCCTCCTGCCAGGCATAAAGCGGCAGGCGTTCATCGACGCGAATGCCATGCCGGCGCGCGACATCCATGCGGATCGCCATGTTGCAGCCATAGCCGGCGAAGCTCGGGGCCGGGGTGCGGCTGGGCGCGGGGTCGCGGTCGCGCGCCTGGGCGATGATGCGCCGGCCCTCGGCCGCGGACAGGCCCGCGCCGGTGATGCCATCGGCGAGCACGGTGCCGGTGGTGACCACCATGGCGGGGTCGGCCGCGAAGGCCGAGAGCGTCTCGGCCAGGTAGGCGGGGTCGAGGAGGAAGTCATCGTCGATGAACAGGACGAAATCGCAATCCGCCGCGGCATCGAGGATGCGGTTGCGCTGCCGCGGCAATCCGGCCTCGGCCAGCATGACGCTTTCATTGGGTCCTTCGAGCGTGATGCCCGCGACATCGCTGGGCTGCGTCGCGCAGATGATGAGGCGGTCCGCGGGCCGCAGCTGGCGGCGCACCTCGGCCAGCGTCTCGCGCAGGATCGCCGCGCGCCCGACGGTTGCGATGCCGATCGCGACACGCGCAGGCGCTGTGCCTTCCTCGGTGCCCTTGGGCGCGGCAGGGGAGCTCATTGATGCGGCCTCTCGGGTCAACACGGGTCCTGAACATATGTGATCGACTGCGCATCGACAGTCCACGATCACGTGAATTGACCAAAATTAGAGATGTTTTAACTCAGAACTGGATCGGAATTTTTTATCCCGGGCGGCATCCCTGCGGCCTCAGTGCGCGTTATCGCAGTCCGTAAACGCGAGATTTGAACCTTGGATCATCCCATTCAGCCATACCGGATCGGCCTTTCGCCGTCCGTGGAACCCGAAGCGTCGCTGGAGCCCCTGGGCGTCCCGGCATCACGCCTGTTTGGAATGCTGCGGCGCAACCGGCTGCTGATCGGTGGCTTCCTGGTGCTGGGGCTCGGTGCCGGCTTCGCCTTTCTGTCGCAAGCACCGTTGCAGTACACGGCGGAGGTTTCGGTCCTGTCGCAGCAGTCGCGCACGCCAGTGAGCGACTTGCAGACCGTACGCGCGGAGCCGGGTGTCAGTTCCAGTCAAATCCGCACGCAGATCGACATTTTGCGATCCCCCGCCCTGGCGCGCAGTGTCGTCGAGCGCGCCGGTCTGCTGGAGCGGGAAGAATTCGCCCCCACCCGGTCGGTCCTCGCGGCGATCATCGCCACCGTATCCGAAGCGATCGGGCTGCGTCCGCAGACCGAAGTCCCGCTGAGCCAGGCCGAGCGCATCGACATCGCCGCCGCCGCGCTGATGTCGCGGGTGACCATCAACAATGAGCTGCGCTCGGATGTGCTGCGCCTTGGCGTCACCACGCGCGATCCGGAGCTGAGCGCGAATATCATCAACATCTTCGCCGAGGAATTCCGCGAGATCAGCCTCCGCCGCAAGACCGAAACGGCGCGCCGCACCCAGGACTGGCTGGAGACGCGGCTGCAGGACCTTGCTGCGCGCGTGCGCGAATCCGAACGCGAGGTGTCGGAGTTCCGCGCCGCGAACGGCCTGCGCGACGATGGACGGGACCGCCGCTCCGCCCGCGCCCCGAACGTCACCGAGGAGCAGCTCTCCGCCGTGAACGCGCAGGTGACCGCGGCCGCGGCC
>JBKJNV010000430.1:0-2765 GCA_046593435.1 Roseomonas sp. | reverse complement strand
GCTGTTCGCTTCGGCCACCACGCCCTTCGGCAATCCTGGCCAGGCGGCCTATGTCGCGGCCAATGCCGGGCTGGAGGCATTGGCGCGGCGCCGCCAGGCGGAGGGGCTGCCCGCGCTCGCCATCGGCTGGGGACCCATCGCCGATGCCGGGGTGCTGGCCGCGGGCGGTGAGGCCGCGCTGACGCTGGCGCGCCGCCTGGGCGTGGAAAGCATGGCCGCGCAGCATGCGCTGGGCGCATTGCCGGCGCTGATCGCGTCGGGGCTGCCGGTCATTCACCTCGCGCGCCTGGTGCGGGATTGCGGGGGGATCGATCTGCCGGTCTTCGCCGAGCCCGCCTTCGCGCATCTTGCGCGGGCGCCATCGGCGGGCACGGCGCCGGCCGATCTGCGCGCCACGCTGCGGGCCCTGCCGCGCGGAGAGGCCCGCGCCGCGCTGATCCGCCTCGCGCAGGAGGAGATCGCGCGCATCCTGCGCCTGCCCGCCGATGCGGTGCCGGCGGATGCGCCGCTGCCCAGCCTGGGCCTGGACAGCCTGGGCGGGATGGAGCTGCGCATGGGGCTGGAGCGTCGGCTGGGCGTGCAGGTGCCGCTCGCCGCCGTGACTGAGGACCTGACCATCGCCACACTCGCCACGCGCATGGCCGGTGCGATAGGAGAGGAGGGCGAGGCTGCCCTCGTGGAGGGCATGATGGCGGCCTATGAACCGGCGGAGAGCGTGACGTGAGAACCGGGTTCGGCCTGTCGGAAACCGCCAAGCTCGCGCTGTTGCAGCGGCTGTCGCGGCGCAAGGGCGAAGCCGCGCCGGATTCCGCGCCGGGCCGCGCCTTCCGCGACCTGCCGGGCCAGCGCGAGATGGCCGTCATCCGCGAGGCCGCGGGCCATCTGGGCATCGAAAGCCCGTTCTTCCGCGCTCATGACGGGATCGCCGGCGCGCATAGCATGATCGAGGGGCGCGCCTGCCTGAATTTTTCCTCCTACGATTATCTCGGGCTGAATGGCGATGCGCGCATCCATCGTGCCGTCGCCGAGGCCACGGCGCGGTATGGCGTCTCCGCCTCCGCTTCGCGCATGGTCTCCGGCGAGCGGCCGGTGCATGGCGCGCTGGAAGCCGTCCTGGCCGCGCATTATCGACAGGATGCGGCACTGGCCTTCGTCTCGGGTCATGCCACGAATGTCACGGTGATCGGGCATCTGCTGGGCCCGCGCGACGTGGTGCTGCACGACGCGGCGATCCATAATTCCTGCCTGGAGGGTGCGCGTCTGTCAGGCGCACGGCGCATTGCCTTCGCGCATAACGACGTGGATGCGGCGGAGCGCGAGCTGGCGGCCGCACGGCGCGGCGCGCGGCGGGCGCTGATCCTGATCGAGGGCCATTACTCGATGGATGGCGACACGCCGGACCTCGCGCGCTTCGCCGCCATGGCGCGGCGCCACGATGCCTGGCTGATGGTCGATGATGCGCATGGACTGGGCGTGCTGGGCGCGACCGGTGCGGGCATTTTCGAGCAGACCGGCGTGGACCCGCGCGAGGTCGACATCTGGATGGGCACGCTGTCCAAGACGCTGTGCGGCTGCGGCGGCTTCATCGCCGGCAATCGCGACCTGGTGGATTGGCTGCGCCATTCCGCCCCTGGCTTCGTCTATTCGGTCGGGATGCCGCCGCCGCTGGCCGCCGCCTCCACCGAGGCCCTGCGCATCCTCCATGCCGAGCCGGAGCGTGTGACGCGCCTGCAGGCCAACGCCACGCTGTTCCGCGATGCCTTGCGTGCGCGCGGCTTCGACACCGGCACATCGGCCGGCGCCGCGATCATCCCCTTGATCACCGGCAGTTCGATCGGCGCCGCGCGCCTTTCGGCGGCCTTGTTCGCGCGCGCCATCAACGTGCAGCCCATCCTGTTCCCCGCCGTCGCGGAATCGGGCGCCCGGCTGCGCTTCTTCCTCTCCGCCGACCACACCCCGGCGGAGCTGCGCCAGGCCGCCTCTACCATCGCCTCGGCCGCCCTGGACGCCGCCCAGGCGGCGTGACGACGCCCCCGTGATAAAAATAAAAGAAGGGTGGTTTGGAGGGAATTCATTCCCTCCAACCTTGCTCACCTTCGAGATCTGGCAGGCCTTCCGCCTGTCGCCCCTCCCCGTCGCCGGCTGGACCGGCTGGCGAGACGGCCGCCCCGTGGGCCGCATCGCCGCCTGCGTCGACGGGGGCGGCCCCGGCATCGGTTCGTTTGGTTTTCTGCAGGTCGAGGAGGATGCCGAAGTTCTGGCCTCGCTGCTGGCCACCGCGCGCGCCTGGCTCGCGGCCCGCGGCATGGCCCGCCTGCGCGGCCCGCTCTCCTTCACCATGAACCACGAGGTGGGCGTGCAGGTGGCCGCTTTCGACCGCCCGGCGATGCTGCGCATGCCGCAGGACCCGCGCTGGCTCTCCGCCATGCTCGAAGCCCAGGGCCTCGCACCCGAGAAGGATGTGCTGGCCTGCACGCTCGATCTTGCGGAGGAGGCGCATCGCCCGCGGGCGGCGCGGCTGCTCGCGGGTTTCGAGGGCCGGGACCGCCTGCGCGTACGCGCGCTTGCGCTGCGCGATTGGCCGGCGGAGGTCGGGCGCCTGGCATCCCTGTTCAACGATGCCTGGCAGGATAATTGGAGTTTTGTGCCGATCGGGCAGGCTGAGGCCGCGATGATCGCGAAGATCATGCGCCCCATCGCGCGGAACAGCGTGATCCTGTTCGCCGAGTGGGATGGCGTGCCGATCGGCGTGCTCGCGATGCTGC
>JBKJNV010000417.1:0-2786 GCA_046593435.1 Roseomonas sp. | reverse complement strand
GACACGATCCTCACGGGGTCAGGGGGCAGCGCCCCTGGCCTTCCTCTACACCCCCAGTCGCTCCGCCGCCCCGCGCAGGAACCCGCCCAGGGCGTTGTGGAAGTCCGGTTCATCCAGCAGGAAGGCGTCATGCCCCTTGTCGGAGGCGATCTCGACGAAGCTCACATTCGCCGCCGCGGCGTTCAGCGCCCGCACCAGCGTGCGGCTCTGGTCGGTCGGGAAGAGCCAGTCCGAGGAGAAGCTGGCGACGAAAAACCGCGTCGTCGTGCCGCGAAAGGCCGCGGCCAGGTCGCCGCCGTGCTCGGTCGCCAGGTCAAAAAAGTCCATCGCGCGGGTGATGGTCAGGTAGCTGTTCGCATCGAAGCGCCGGATGAAAGTGCTGCCCTGGTGGCGCAGGTAGCTCTCCACCTCGAACACATCCTCAAGGAAGGTGAGCGCGGCCGCACCGCGCAGGCGGCGGCCGAATTTCCGGCTGAGTGCCTGTTCGGACAGGTAGGTGATATGCGCGACCATGCGCGCCACGGACAGGCCCTTGGCCGCCACCGTGCCATGTTCCCAATACCGCCCGCCGCGCCAGTCCGGGTCGCCATGGATGGCCGCGCGGCCGACCTCGTGGAAGGCGATGTTCTGCGCGCTGTGGTGGCTGGCACACGCGATGGGGGCCGCGGCGAAAACCGCCTCGGGGTAGGTCGCGGCCCATTCCAGCACCTGCATCCCGCCCATCGAGCCGCCGACCACCGCAAGCCAGCGCGCGATGCCCAGATGCTCCATCAGCCGGTGCTGCGCGCGGACCATGTCGCGGATGGTGACCGAGGGGAAATCCGTCCCCCAGGGGCGGCCCATGCCCTGCCCGGCCGCATCCGTCATTTCCTCCGGCGGGCCGGAACTGCCCATGCAGCCGCCCAGCACATTGACGCAGACGACGTAGAATCGATCAGTGTCGATCGGCTTGCCGGGCCCGACGATAGTGTCCCACCAGCCCGGCTTGCCGGTGATGGGGTGGGTCTCGGCCACGTATTGGTCGCCGGTCAGCGCGTGGCAGATCAGGATGGCGTTGGTGGCATCGGCGTTCAGCCGGCCATAGCCGCGCCAGGCCACGGCCATCGGCGCGACCTTGGCGCCGCAATCCAGCACCAGCCCATCGGCGAAGATCGCCCGGAGGTGCGTGACCTGTGGCGCGGGGGCGCCCGTGGGCAGGGGCTGTGCGGCCTGTGAGATCATCTCGGGCATCCTGGATCCAGCATTAGGGCGCGCCCATGGGCTGTGCAACCTTGGCGCCGGGCGCCGCTGCGTCTAATGCTGCGCGCAGCAATGCCCGACATCAGCCCCCCCGCCGCGCCGAACCACCCGCAGCCCAAGGCCCCCACCGCGGAACGGCCCCTCGCTGACACCACGGAGCGGTCAATCGCTGCCACCGCGGAGCGGTCCCTCGCTACCACCGCGGAGCGGTCAATCGCTGACACCACGGAACTCGCCGCGCTGCGCGCCGAAATCGACACGCTCGATGACGCGCTGCACGACCTGGTCATGCGCCGGGCGGGGATCGTCGCGCGCCTGGCCGAAAGCCGCGCCAAGGGAGCGGGGCCCGCGCTGCGCCCGGGGCGCGAGGCCGCCATCCTCCGCCGCATGCTCGCACGCCATGCCGGCCCCTTGCCGCGTTCCGCCCTGGTGCGTCTTTGGCGAGAGGTCTTCGCCTCCTCCACCGCCATGCAAGCAGGCTTCAGCATCGTCGCCGCCGCCGATCCCGGCCACGCCAAGGCCGTGATGCGCCTGACCCGCGCGCATTTCGGCGCCACCACGCCGATCCGCGCCATGACCACCGTCGGCCAGGCCCTCGCCGCCCTGCTCGCGGGCGAGGCCGCGCTGGCCACCCTGCCCGCACCGGAGCCCGAAGAGCCCGAGGATGTCGCCTGGTGGGTGCGCTTCGACGCGCAATCCCTCCAGGTCACCGCCCGCCTGCCCTTCCTGGCCGAGCCCGGTGGTGCGACCGTGCTGGTCGTCTCCGCGACCCCGCCGGACCCCTCGGGGCGCGACCGCACGCTGCTGCGCATCGAACTCACCGCCGATTTCTCCCATGCCCGGCTGACCCGCCTGCTGGCTGATGCCGGGATCCCCGCCCACAGCCTCCAGATCCGTCGCACCGGCGATCAGGCGCTTGCCCTGGCCGAGGTCGCCGGCTTCTGGGAACCGGGCGACCCGCGGCTGAAATCGCTGGCCGGGCTGCACGTGGAACGCCTCGGCGCCTATGCCGAGTCCGAACCCGGTTGATCCTCACCGTTCAGGTCACTCTCATGAACATGCTCGCCCCGCGCCCCTCCATCCTGTCCGTCGAGCCCTATGTCGGGGGCTCGTCAAAACTGCCCGGCGTCAACCGGGTGATCAAACTCTCCTCCAACGAAGGCGCCTTCGGCCCGCCGCCCGGCGCCATCGCTGCCATCGAGCGCGCCGCCCGCGACGCGCATCGCTACCCCGATGGTGGTGCCACGGCCCTGCGCGAGGCGATCGGCGCCCGCTTCGGCCTGGATCCCGCCCGCATCGTCTGCGGCAATGGCTCCGATGATCTGCTCACCCTGCTCATCCTCGCCTATGGCGGTGAGGGCACCGAGATCATCATGTCGGCGCATGGCTTCCTGATGTACGACATCGCCGGTCGCTGGGCCGGCAGCCGCGTGATAAAAGTGCCCGAGCGCGACCTGGTCGCCGATGTGGATGCCATGCTCGCCACCGTCGGCGCGCGCACGAAAATGCTCTTCCTCGCGAACCCCAACAACCCGACCGGCTCGATC
>JBKJNV010000293.1:0-4098 GCA_046593435.1 Roseomonas sp. | reverse complement strand
GTGGTCCGGCGCGATGAAGAGCGCTGCGATCAATCGGCCGTCGCGCAGCCATGCCCCGCGGTGCTCGCCCGTCGATGGCGCGTGCAGCACGATGCTCGGCCCACCTTCGCCCAGTGCGGCGACCAGGGCCGGGAAAGGATCGGCGGCGTCGCCGGCAAATTCGTGCCGGAACACGCCGTCCGCTGCGGGGCTCATCGCCGACCAATCGCCCAGGTGCGCGCCGAGCGGCTGACGGCCCAGTAGAAAACCGTGCCAGCGCGCAGCGAAGGGCGTGAGCGTGACAGGCGTGTGTTTCAACTCCGGCTGGCCGCTGATCGGGTCTGTCGCGGGTGTCACGGCCGCGTTGATGCGGGCGCGGGGTGCCAGCTGATCGGTCCAGTGCATGGGCGCGAAGCAGGCCCCATGCGGGATGGCGGCATCGAGCGCGAGGCGCAGCACTGCCTCGCCCCAAATGCTGGCAACGCGCACCAGGGCACCATCGGTCAGCTTTGCTGCATCCGCCGGGTTCATGCTCAGCACTGGCTCGGGCGCGTGCTGCATCAGGCGTGGCACGCGACCGGTGCGCGTCATGGTGTGCCACTGGTCGCGCAGGCGGCCGGTCATCAGGATCATGTCGCCTGCGTGTTCGGGCAGCCGGAAGGGTGTCGCCACCATGCGCTGGATGGGCGGGGTGATGCGACCACCACGTCGGCCCTGGCGCGGGACAGGCCATTGCGTGGGTGAAAGAGCATCGTAGCCGGCATCGTCTAGGTCGCTCAGGCCACCAAGGTCGAAGACGCGCTGGGCCGGCCGGGCGAGTTCCGTCACGGCGGCATGTTCGCGAAAGATGGCGGCGGCGTTGGGCCAAGCGAATTGCGCCCCCCAGCCTAGGCGTGACGCCACCTGCGACACGATCCACCAATCAGGCTTTGCCTCACCAGGGGCCGCAAGAAAGCGGCGTTGGCGGCTGATCACGCGCTCGCTGTTGGTGACCGTGCCGTCCTTCTCGCCCCAGCCAAGCGCCGGTAGCAGGATGTGCGCGTACTGGGCCGTATCCGTGTCGGCGTGGCAGTCGGAGACGATGAGGGTGGGGATGCGCTGCAGCGCGCGCCGCACCATCGCGGAATCCGGCAGAGAGACGGCGGGGTTCGTGGCCATCACCCACATCGCGCCGATGCGCCCGGCCTCGGCGGCGCGGAACAGGTCCACGGCTTTCAGCCCGGGCTTCGTCGCCAAATCTGGCGCTTGCCAGAATTCGCGTAGGGCCGCGACCTCGGTCGGGTTCTCTGCATCCAGATGGCCGGCCAGCATATTGGCGAGCGCGCCCACCTCGCGCCCACCCATCGCGTTGGGCTGGCCGGTCACGCTGAAGGGCCCCATGCCCGGTCGGCCGATGCGATCGGTAGCCAGGTGGCAGTTGATGATGGCATTGGCCTTGTCGGTGCCGCTGCTCGATTGATTGGTGCCCTGGCTCCAGAGCGTCACCACGCGCTCAGTGCTGGTGAACCACTGGTAGAAGAGGGCGAGCTGTGCGGGGTCCAGGGCGGTCAGCGCCGGCACATCCAGCTTTTGCTGAATGGCTTCAGGGATGGCGAAGCCGGCTTTGCCGAGCTGCGCCAGAAGGCCGGCGAACAAAGCCACGTCGCTGCCTGGGCGCAGCGCCAGATGCAGGTCGGCGGCCTCGCAGCTTGCGGTGCGGCGGGGGTCCACAACGACCAGTCGCATGGCGGGGCGCATCGCCTTGGCCGCTAGGATGCGCTGATGCAACACCGGGTGGCACCAGGCGAGGTTGCTGCCGACCAGGATCACGAGGTCGGCCTGTTCCAGATCCTCATAGGTGCCGGGAACCAGGTCCTCGCCAAAGGCGCGGCGGTGCCCGGCCACGGCGCTGGCCATGCACAGGCGCGAGTTGCTGTCGATGTTCCCGCTACCGAGGAAGCCCTTCGTGAATTTGTTGGCCGCGTAGTAATCCTCGGTCAGCAATTGGCCCGAGACATAAAGTGCTGCGCCGTCCGGGCCATGTTCGGCCAGGACGCCCCGAAACCCCTCCGCCACGGCATCGAGTGCCGCATCCCACGAAGCGCGCTTGCCCGCGACCATCGGGTACAGTAGCCGGCCATCAAGCCCGATGGTCTCGCCCAGGGCCGCGCCCTTGCTGCACAGGCGCCCTTGATTGGCGGGATGCGCCAGGTCGCCGCGGATGCTGCCGTCGGGGGCCGCAAGGACGCCGCAGCCGACACCGCAATAGGGGCAGGTGGTGCGGGTGACGGGATGGCGCGCGCCGTCCATCAATACACATCCCGCTGGTAGCGGCCCTGCTTCGCCAGGGCCACGATCCAGTCGCGTGCCTGATCGGCATTCATGCCCCCCTGGCTGATTGCGACCTGGCGCAGGGCGGCGTCCACATCCTTGGCCATGCGGCCGGCATCGCCGCAGACGTAGAAATGCCCGCCATCCTGCAGCCAGCGCCAGAGATCGGCCGCCTCCTCGATCATGCGATGCTGCACGTAATCCTTGGCCTTGCCATCGCGCGACCAGGCCAGCGAGAGGCGTTCCAGCGTGCCGTCCATCTTCCACGCCTTGATCTCATCGGCGAACAGAAAATCCGTCGCGGCGTGGCGATCGCCGAAGAACAGCCACGAACGGCCCTTGAGGCCCAGCGCCGCGCGTTCGTGCAAGAAAGCGCGGAAGGGCGCGATGCCGGTGCCTGGGCCCACCATGATGACCGGCGTCTCCGCTCGCTCGGGCAGGCGGAAATGGCTGGTCTGCGTATAGGCAGGCACCGCATCGGCGCGGAAGGCGAGATGGCAGGAGGCAACACCATCGCGCACCCGCCCACGCCGTGCCTCGCGCACGACGGCGACGCAAAGCTCCACACGCCCTGGCGTGGCGCGCAGCGAGGACGCGATGGAGTAAAGCCGCGGCTTGAGCGTGGGCAGTGAGGCGATCAGATCGGCCACGGGCGGGCGGGCGGAGGGGAAGGCCTCCAGCAGATCAAGCAGATCGGCGGCGGCCGGCTCCGCCCCGTCATCGCCATCGGCGAGCTTGCGCAAGGCGGCACCTTCGCGCGGGTCCCGCGCGGCGCCTGCCAGAAGGTCGAGCGTGCGATCCAGCGGACGGGCGATGTCGCGCGCGGCCGAAAGCGCTTCGCGCAGCGCGTCGTTACCCTGCGCGCCCAATCGGGTGAGGCAGGCCTCGACCAATTCGGGGTCGTTGCGCACGACAACACCCAGCGAATCCCCTGGAGCGTAGGTGATATTGGTGCCACCGAGATCGAGCACGATGCGGCGCACATCCTTGCCGCTGGCTGCGCCCGTCAGACGATCGGAAGCGAGCAGGCGCGTGGCCTCGCCGCGCGGCTTGGCGACCACGGGTGCTGCGGTGGGCGCAACTTTTACGTCCGCCATCAGGCGCTTCACCGCATCGCGCGTGACCTTGCCGCCGGGTTGGCACAGCGCGGTGGACGTCTCGCGACCCTCGGCCAGCGCTTCGGCGTAAGTCTGGCAGAGATAGCCGCATTGGCCGCAATCGAGCTGCGCCATCGCCGCCATCAGGCGCCGCGGCAGGCTGCGGCCTTCGGCAAGCGTGAGGCGCTCCTCCAGTTCCAGCGCTGGGTCGTGCCAGGGAAAGTCTTCGGCCGGCGCCGGTGCGGCGCTTGGGGTGGAGGCGTTCGCCGCGCCGCCATAGAGCCCGGCAAGGAAGCCGTTCAGCCAGGCGCGCTGGTCGGGCGTGAACGGCGCCGTTTCAGGGATGAGCGGCACGGGCGCCGCCCCGAAACTCTGCGAATCGGCATTCATGCTGCCAACATCCCGTCCAACGCGGCATCTGCATGGCGGGCACAAAAATCCCGGAAGGACTCGCCGTCCACGCGCTCGGCCTGCCAATGCCGCAGGATGTTCAAAAGCAGGGGTGCGACTGCATCCTCGGCGACCTTGGGGCGGATCAGGCGACCGATGCGCGCCTCCTGCGCGGCGCCACCGCCCAGATGGATGTCGTATCCCGGTAGCACGTCCCCGCCCTTTTCGACCTTCGCGCCGAGCAGGCCGATATCGGCAATGAAATGCTGCGCGCAGGAATGGTGGCAGCCGGTGAGATGGATGTTCAGCGGAGCATCCAGCG
>JBKJNV010000658.1:0-5023 GCA_046593435.1 Roseomonas sp. | reverse complement strand
TGCGACAAGCGCCGCGGTCGCCGCCGCGACGCGGTCGCGTGGGCGGGCGGCCTGGCCGTAGCGTTCCGTGAGCGACGGGCGCGGGTCGCCGGCCGCATCGCGCGCGGCGCGGTCCGTCGCGAAGGCGAGGAAGCTGCCCTCGCGGTCGCACATCTCGGTGGCGAGGCCGTCACCGGCATGGATGTTCCACCCCGTCTGCGTGCCCAGCGGCACGGCGAGGTCGGGCAGCAGCACGCCGGCGCGCTCATTGCCGTCCGCGTCCAGCGCAGGGACCAGGGGCACCCAGGCGCGCTCATCGCCGCGGGTGCCCGCGACCCAGTCGCGCACCGGGGCGATGGGCGTGGCGAAGGCCGGGCGCGCGGCAGCTGGGATCGGCGGGAAGGCGGCCAGCGCGGCTTCGGCGCGGACCAGCGTGCCGTCGGCGATGCGGGGCACCCGGGAGGTGGGCGGGGCGACCCCGCGCGTGGCCCAGTCATCGAGCGCGACCAGCAGCGCGCGCAGCAGCGGCCCGGAGGAGTGCGGGTTGTTCGGGTTGATGCAGCTGCCGCGCGCGGTGGTCAGGCCGGCACGGCCGCCATGCTTGGTGCCGGCCACCAGGAAGTGCCGCACATTCGCGGGCTCCGGCAGGTCGGCATGGCCCGCGGGGTCGGTGTGGATGAGGGAGGCGCCTTTCTGCCAGTACTCGGTCGAGGTGTTGACCTCGAGGATGACGGGGTCTGAGGCGTCGCCGCGCAGCAGGGCGGCCGTCTCGCCCGACACGGGGTCGCGGGTGGCGGCATGGGCCATGGGGAACCAGTTTTCGGGAAAGGCAAAATCCTCGTGCCAGGTGGCGGTGCGGTTGGGCTGGGCGAAGCGCTCGTTGATGAAGACGCGCCCCGCCCCTGCGATATGGACCAGCATGCCGTCGAAGACGCGCTGTCCTGCCTCGTCCGCGTTCATGCCCAGGCCGAGGTGGTGGCGCAGGTACCGCCCCGATTGCGAAATGCCCACCGAAAGCACACCGGCGATGGGGATATCCGCGATCGGGCTGCCGGCGCCGCCGTGGCGCAGGTGGGAGACGAGGTCGCGCGTGGCGGCAAAGCCCACCCCGAGCGGGCGGGCGCGGCGCGCGGGGTAGCGAAATTCATAGATGGAGAGCGGGTCGAAACGCGCCCCGCCGGCCAGGCGGATCGATTGCGGGCCGGCATATTCGAAGGCGACCTCGCGCGGTGCATCGGCGCGGGCACGGCGCAGCGTGAGTCGCGCCAGGGCCGGGTTCGCATCCGCGACGGGGTAGGAGAGCGGCGCGACCAGGCCATCGCCGCCCAGGCGCACACCAAAGACGAATTCGTCGCGGATGGTGGCAGTGATGCCGGGGATCTCGGGCAGAGAAATGGCGAGGGTGCCCCCCGCGCGGGGCACATCCGGGTCCCACCCGTTCCACACCAGCGTGTGGCCCAGACGGAGCGCGAGCGCATTGCCGACGGACGCGGCGTCGGCCATGGCGTTCATCGCGGGCTGCGGCGCGGTCGCGTCCTGGAGGTAGCTGAAGATCAGCTTGCGCCCGCGATTGGTCACCTCATGGAGCAGCCGGCCGGAGGCGCGGGCCGGGTCCTCGGGGCGCAGGATCTCGAACTGGGTGCTGTATTCCACGAGCCCCGCGGCGTTGCGCGGCGCGAGGGCGAGGTCCGCGATGGGGGCGTTGCGCGGGTCGGCGGGGTCGAGCGCGCCGTGCGCGATGCCGCGGATGATGCGGTAGGGGCCGGCGCCGAAATCGCGCCCGGCGGCGAAGGGCTCCGTGGCCGTGACCTCGATGCTGAGGATGCGGGCCTGCGCGGCGGGGCTGGCCAGCAGCATGGCCGCGACCAGGGCTGTTCGGATCAAGGGCATGGACAGTCCTCCGCGCGGGTCTTGGCCCACTGTGCGAAGGCTAGGGCAGGGGGCGGGCGCCTGGAAGTGCGAGCTGTTACGCCGTGCGACGCGGGGGCATCTTGCGTCGTTGGCTTGGTGCGGCGCGGCTGATCAAGCCGCGCCGCACCGAACGTCAGAAGCGCCCCGCGACCCGCAGCATGCCGCGATGTGCCGCGTAGCGATCCTCCCGCCACTCATAGTCATAGGAGGCTTCGATCGACCAAGTCCGCACCGCGCAGGTGCAGGACAGCAGGCTCACGCTGGCGCCGAGATTGTAGGTGTTGGGCGCGGTAGCCGGCGCCTGGGTGGTGAAGCCCGGCGAACCGGCCGCCGTGAAGGCGGCCGCATTGGCCATGCGTGGGTTGTTCAACTCGCGCAGCCAGTTGGCGTGCACCTCGGGGATGATGCGCAGGCCCTCATGGGTGAAGGGCCGCGCGATCCGCAGTCCGAGGACGGATTCCACGAAATCATAGCTTTGCGATTCCACGCGCAGCGACAGGTCGCCCGCACCGGTTTCGGAATAGGCGCCGAGATTGACGCGCGTGTATTGCAGCGCCGCGCGGGGCGTGATGACGAAGCCGTTGGTCGCGAAGCGGTAGCCCGTGGTCACGGCGGCCGTGTAGTCCTGACCTGAATAATCGGACTCCGCACGGCGCTGGATGCCGGTGAAGGAGATGTTGCGCTCACCGGTGTAGGCGTTCAGGCCGATGCCGACATCGCCATGCACATACCAAGGGCCGCGTTCATGCCCGACATAGGCGGTGGCGCGATAGCTGTTGAAGCTGGTCCGCGCGGTGCCGGCGCCGAAGGTATCGCCCTCGATCGTGCTGCGCGCGATCCCAAGCGCCACGCCGGCCCGGGTGTCCGGACCCAGCGGGGCATCATAGCCGAGCATCGTCCCGATGATGCGGGTGTCATAGCCGGTGATGCCGTCCCGCGTGCCTTGCTGCCCGGCATGGACGAAGCCACGAACCCACCACCCCGGCCGTTGCTCCTCACGGCACAAGGTGACGTCCCGCTCCTCCGGCCGGGCGGGGCCGCAGAGGATGTCTTCGAGGCGCGAAAGCAGCATGCCGCGGAACTCGCGGGTGCCCTGATAGGTCACGAGGCCGGCGGCGAGAGCCGGCCCCGCCGGGGCGAGCTGCGCCACCGCGTTGACGACATCGCCGGCATTGGTGAGCGCGTTGATCGCCGGCAGCACGTTGAGGGTCAGGTCTGAATTGGCGGCCGGCGCCAGCGCCAGCAGCACGGGCACGATCGAGGCCGCGACGGCGGCGCCTGGCGGCAGCGCAACACCCGCCGGCGGCTGGAGCGGGACCAGCAGCGGCGTACCGGTCGTGGTGATCACGACCTCGCCGGCGATGGTGCCTGCGAGCGGCACCGCCTGGAAGGTGTAGAGCGGGTTGGTCGGGTTTTGGACCGTGACCGAGACCACGGAGCCATTCGTGCCGCTCTGCTGCGTGCCGGCGCGGGTCTGGATGACCGCGAACTGGGTGCCGACCGGGATGTAGCTGGTTGCCGGCACCACGACGTTGACGGCGAGTGTCGGGCCGAGATTGGTGGCGCCGACCGGGCGGATATTGCCGAAGACGGTCGGGCTGGCGAGCGTGGTGTTGACCACGCCGCCGGCGCCGCCGTTGGCGATGGTCAGCGCGCCGCCGACGTTGAGCGTATTGGTGCCGAGCGAGAAGGCGAAGGCATTGGCCGCGCCGGAGATGGTGGCCGTGCTTCCGGCCGTGGCGGACCCACCGGTGACATTGATCGACCGCAGGCCGGAGGCGCCGCCGACCGCGCCATCGAGGATGCTGGCATTGCCCAGCGAGAGCGTGCCTGTGTTGGCACCCGCGGACGAGGTCATGGCGCCGATCAGCGTCGTGTTGGGTGCGAGGGCGATGACGCCGTCGCCGGCGAAGTTCGTGGCGGTGATGTTGATCGAGCCGGAGGCGAAATTGACCCTGCCGGTGCCCGTCACATCGAGCGTGGTGGCGTAGACCGGGCCGAGGAAGTTCACGGTGGTGCCGGCGTTGCCGGCCGTGATGTTGCGCAGGAAAGGGCCGCCCGGCTGCGTGACGCCGAGCGCGCCGAACACGTCCGAGCTGCTGTTGAAGACGATGTTGCCTTCGCTGGAACTGGCCGTGGCGACCGCCGTGGCGCCTGCGATCAGCGCGGCGTTCAGCGTGAAGATGTTGGTCTGCGGGCCGCCGATGACGCCCACGCTCAACGTGCCCGTGGTGCCGGAGGCCGACATGTCGACGCCCCCAAGGATGCCGGTGGCGTCGAGCGGGGTGATGCCGCTGCCGATGGCGGATTGCCGCTGTGCGTGGCTAGGAGCACACAAAAGCGCATTCACCGCCACGAATGACAGCAACAGAAGTTTTCTCCGCATCGAGGATTCCCTTTGTTTCGCGACCCGATGAGGCAGCCTGAGAAGCGGAAATGAAACAATAAAATAGAAAACACAAGATAGTAAAGCAATGATCACTTTTTTGTGATGTGAGGAAGCATATATACAAATATAATTTCAAACACGAATTTAGGGAATATTACTTGAACAACCAGTCTTTTAATTGAAAATTCTGTGTTTCGAAAAGGCTTCTTGAAGCTGCGCTCCGGGCGCTGGTGAGCAGACCCAAGCGCGGCCTGCGATGCATGTGCGCGCCCACGCGTCGCGGGCGTGAGGCCAGGCTGGGGATGCCAGGGCGCCTGCACAGCGGTGGCGCGGGTGCGCCTGCGGCAGTGGCAGACGTGCCGGGGACCTGGCGCCCAGGGGTGGGAGGACGCAAGCGGGGCTTCCCGTGCGTTCCCGCAGGGTGGATATGCGGTGGGTGGACGTCCTGCCCCCCGCCATCCTGGCCTTCGCGCTCACCTCCCTGCTGGTCGAGCTGACGCCGGGGCCGAACATGACCTACCTGGCCCTGGTCGCGCTGCGCGACGGGCGGCGGGCGGGTTATGCCGCAGTGGCGGGGGTTGCGCTGGGCCTCGCGCTGGTCGGGCTGGCCGCGGCCATGGGCGTTTCGGAACTGATCGCTGCCTCGCCCGCCATCTCCCAGGGGATGAAATGGGCGGGTGTCGCCTATTTCGCCTATCTCACCTGGGAATCCTGGACGGGTTCCACGGCGCAGGCCGATGGCGC
>JBKJNV010000367.1:0-4190 GCA_046593435.1 Roseomonas sp. | reverse complement strand
TCCACGATGAGCGCGTTCACTCGTCCGCAGATGGCTGCGCGTCTGGCCGCGGACATTCCCGAGGGTTGGTTCGTCAATCTCGGCATTGGCATTCCCACCATGGTGGCGGACCACGTTCCGCTGGACCGCGAGGTGATCTTGCATTCCGAGAATGGCATTCTGGGCATGGGTCCTGCGCCGCCGAAGGACCAGGTGGATCCGTGGTTGATCAATGCCGGCAAGCAGCCGGTGACGTTGCGGCCGGGGGGCAGTTTTTTCCATCATGCGGACAGCTTCTCGATCATCCGCGGCGGGCACCTCGATCTGTGCGTGCTGGGCGCGTTCGAGGTGGCTGAGAATGGCGACATCGCGAATTGGGCGACGAGCGAGAACGACACCGCGCCGGCGGTGGGGGGTGCGATGGACCTTGCAGCAGGGGCCAAGCGGCTTTGGGTGGTGATGGACCACACCACGAAGGATGGCCGGCCGAAGCTGGTCGAGAAGTGCGGTTATCCGTTGACGGCGCCGGGCGCGGTCAGCCGCATCTATACCAACCTTGGTGTGTTCGACGTGGTGAAGGGCCTGGGCTTCGTGGTGGTGGAGATGGCGCCGGGCGTCACGTTGGAGGGGCTGCAGGCCCTCACCGGCGCCAAGCTGCACACCACGTCATGAGTGCGGTCCTGTCCGAGGAGGATCGCGCGGAGAGCATCCGCATGATCCGCGATTCCGCCGCGGCGGTGGTGCCGCATGGCGGTGGCTCGAAGCGCGTGCGCGCGCTGCGCTTCGCGGGTGTCGGCTATGACCCCGCGGTGCTGGCGCAAATGGGCGAGATGGGCTGGATCGGCCTTCGCCTGCCCGAGGATTCGGGCGGCGCCGCGCTCGGCATGGGCGAGATGGTCGCACTCGCCGAGGCGCTGGGTGCCGGGCTCGCGCCGGAGCCGCTGATCGGCGCCGCGCTGTCGGCGGCGCTGCTGCGCTATGCGGAGGGGGGCC
Source organism: Roseomonas sp. (assembly GCA_046593435.1). GTDB lineage: Bacteria > Pseudomonadota > Alphaproteobacteria > Acetobacterales > Acetobacteraceae > Plastoroseomonas. The sequence continues at coordinate 3,218 of JBKJNV010000367.1, read as the reverse complement.
TGCTCGCGGAGGTGCTGGCGGGTGCCATCTACGCGCCGGTCGCCTGGCAGGAGCGTGCGGATACGCTGGCAGCCCCCGGCACGCCGGACGCGCCGCGCGTCTTCGTGCCCATGGCCGCAGGGGCCGCGCATTTCCTGCTGCCGGTGCGCGAGGGGGTGCGGATTGCGCTCTACGCGCAGCCGGCGGCGGGTGCGGACCTGACGCTCGACCGCATGCAGGATGGCGGAAGCAGCGGCACGCTGCGGCCCGACCTCGCGCATGCCGAACGCGTGGCCGATGACATTGGCGGCGTGATCGGGCAGGCGCTGGATGAGGCGGCACTGACCACCGCCGGCTACCTTTTGGGCACGATGGAGGCGGCATTCGCACTCACGCTGTCCTACCTGCGCACGCGCCAGCAATTCGGCCGCGTCATCGGCACCTTCCAGGCGCTGCAGCACCGTTCGGCGGATTTGAAGATCCAGCTCGCCCTGACGCGCGCGAGCGTGGAACAGGCGGCCGCGGCACTCGATGCGGGAACGACCGGCGACGCCGCGCGCGCGCTCGTATCCCGCGCCAAGGCACGCGCGGCCGATGCCGCGCTGCGTGTGACGCGCGAATGCATCCAGCTGCATGGCGGCATCGGCTACACCGATGAATACGATGCCGGCCTGTATTTGCGGAAAGCCATGGTGCTGGCGAACCAATACGGCTCGGCCGCGCTGCATCGGAAGCGATTCATGACCACCGCCGCGGAGGACGACGCATGAGCGAACCAGGCATCCGTGAACAGCGCGAAGGTGCAGTACTGACCCTCACGCTCGACTACCCCGCGCGCAAGAACGCGCTGGCCATGCCGCTCCGAATCGCGCTGGAAGACGCGCTGGAACGCGCGCACGCCGATGCCGAAATCCGCGCCATTGTGCTCACCGGCGCCGACGGCACTTTCTGCTCGGGTGGTGACATCTCCGCCATGGATGTCGGCTCCGCGATGGATGGGCGCGACCGGATGCGCCGCTCGCACCGCTTCATCCGACTGATGGCCAAGGGCGGCCTGCCGATCGTGGCCGCCGTCGAGGGCTGGTGCGCCGGCGCGGGCATGGCGGTCGCCTGTGCCTGTGACACCATCGTCGCCGCCGAGGATGCACGCTTCGTCGCCGGCTTCGGCAAGATCGGGCTGATGAGCGATCTCGGCCTGCCCTTCTTCCTGCCCCGCCGCGTCGGCGTCGGCCGCGCGCGCCGCATCCTGTTCTACCACGAACAACTCACCGCCCCCGAAGCCGAGCGCATCGGCCTGGTGGATTTCGTGGCACCAAAGGGCCACGCCCTCGCGCTCGCGATGGAGAAGGCGCAGTTCCTCGCGCGTGAGGCGCCCGCCCCCATTCGCCTGACCAAGCAGATGCTGGCCGAAGGGCTGGATGAGGAGCTGGAGCAGGAGAAGACCTACCAGGGCCTGCTCTTCACCACCGCTGATTTCGTCGAAGGCCGCGACGCATTCCTTGCCAAGCGCCCCCCCAACTTTACCGGAGGCTGAACGCCATGAACGCGATCACAATCCCAGCCCCAGCCGACCTCAACGCGCTTGACGACGAAACCTTCCGCGCCGTCGTCCGTCGCTTCCTGGCCGAGAACTACCCCGAGGAGCTGCGCAACCCGCCCAAGCGCCTGCACTTCGCCGAGAACAAGCCGTGGTACTTCAAGCTCTCCGAGAAGGGCTGGCTCGCGCCTGGCTGGCCGCAGGAATTTGGTGGGCTTGGCCTGTCACCGCCCAAGCTCATCATCCTCACCGAGGAATACGAACGCTACGGCGTCGCGCGCACCAATGACCACGGCATCATCATGCTCGGCCCGCTGGTGATCCAGTACGGCACCGACGCGCAGAAGCAGCACTTCCTGCCCAAAATCCTCGCCGGCGAACACATCTGGTGCCAGGGCTATTCCGAACCCAATTCGGGGTCCGACCTCGCCTCGCTGCGCACGGAAGCCGTGCGCGAGGGCGACCACTACATCGTCAACGGCCAGAAGATCTGGACCACGCTCGCCGGTGACGCGAACTGGATTTTTCTGCTCGTGCGCACCGACAAGGCCGCGAAAAAGCAGGAAGGCATCTCCTTCCTGCTGGTGGACATGACCACGCCGGGCATCACCGTGAAGCCCATCATCAACCTCGAACTCCATGACGAGTTCAGCGAGGTGTTTTTCGACAATGTCCGCGTTCCGGCCGAAAACCTCGTCGGCCAGCTCAACAAGGGCTGGGACATGGCGAAGGCCCTTCTCAGCTTCGAACGCATCTACCTCGGCTCACCCCGGCAATCCGCCTACGCGCTCGCGCGCCTCCAGCAACTCGCGGAGAAGATGGGCCTCGCCGAGGATGCAAACTTCGCCGACCGCTTCACCCAGCTCCGCCTCGACCTTGAAGACCTCAAGGCGCTCTACGGCACCTACGTCGATATCCTCAAGCGCGGCGGAACCCTCGGGCCCGATGTGTCCATGCTGAAGATATTCCAGTCGGAACTATTTCAGCGCATCACCGACACCATGCTCGAAATCGCGGGCGAAAACGCCGGTCTGCTGGACCCGATCGACGGCAATCTCAACCTCAACGCCACCGGCCTCTACATCCAGGCGAGACCCGCGACGATCTACGGCGGCAGCAACGAAATCCAACGCAACATCATCGCGAAGAACGTGCTGGAACTGCCGGGGTGAGGGGGTAGGGGAGCACGGCCAGGCGCTCTGCCCACTTGGAGAGCATCTGCGCCAAGTGGCCTTCCACGCTGATCCCCGCTTCGTGCACATGCCTATCGAGGCGACGGATGACGGCATCGGGCCACCAGGCGCGCTCGCGCGGTATCAGCCGGGGGAAGATGCTGATCCGCACCCGCCCCTGAGAAGCGCGCGTCGCGTCGCCGCCTGTGTCTCGGTCAGAAGATTGGTCTTGGTCATAGGGCCACGCGGATGTTTCTGCTGCGGATCACCTCGCCCCAGCGCTCAAATTCCTGCGCGTTGAAGCGCTCCATCTCGGCCTGGGAATTGCTGACAGCGACAAGTCCGGCCGCTGCCATGCGGGTGACAACCGACGGGTGGGCCACCGCCTCACGCACCGCGGCACCCAAGCGCTCGATGGCGGCCGGCGGCGTGCCCACGGGCACGGCGATGCTGCCCCAGCTTTGCACAGTGGCCGCGGCGAAGCCCGCTTCGGTAAAGGTCGGCGCATCCGGTAGCACCGCGATGCGCGC
>JBKJNV010000257.1:0-4529 GCA_046593435.1 Roseomonas sp. | reverse complement strand
GAAGTAGGTCTGGATGAAGCGCTCATGGTCGCCGTAGAGCGTCCGCATCTGCCCCGGCCAGCTATCGAGAATGACCAGGTTCCCATCGGTGGCGCCTTCCAGCAGCGTGCCCTCGTTATCGACCAGCGCCGGCAGCACGCCGGGCAGCGGCAGCGTCGCGGAGCCCGGCTTCTGCCCGACCGCGCCAGGCAGCGGCGAGATCAGGATCCCCCCCGTCTCGGTCTGCCACCAGGTATCGACGATCGGGCAGCGCTCCTCGCCGACCACGCGGTAGTACCAGAGCCAGGCCTCGGGATTGATCGGCTCGCCAACCGAACCCAGGATCCGCAGGGATGACCGGTCATGCTTCTTCACCGGCGCCTCGCCATCGCGCATCAGGGCGCGGATGGCGGTGGGCGCGGTGTAGAAGATGTTCACCTTGTGCTTGGCCACCACCTGCCAGAAGCGGCCATTGTCGGGCCAGCTCGGCACGCCCTCGAACATCAGCGTCGTCGCGCCATTCGCGAGCGGGCCATAGACGATGTAGGTGTGCCCGGTCACCCAGCCCACATCGGCCGTGCACCAGTAGATCTCGCCGTCGCGGTAGTCGAACACGGTCTCGTGGGTGAAGCTCGCCCAGACCATGTAGCCGCCGGTGGTGTGCACCACGCCCTTGGGCTTTCCGGTCGAGCCCGAGGTGTAGAGGATGAACAGCGGGTCTTCGGCGCCCATCGGCTCAGGCGCGCATTCGCCCGGCTGCGCGTCGCAGGCATCCGCCCACCAATGGTCGCGCCCGGCTTCCATCGCGACTGCGCCGGCGGTGTTTTTCGCCACGATCACGTTGCGGATGGACGGGCAGGCCTTCAGCGCCTCATCCGCATTGGCCTTCAGCGGGACCTTGCGGCCACCGCGCCGCCCCTCATCGGCGGTGATCAGCATCACGCATGCGCTGTCCTGGATGCGGCTGGCCAGGCTGTCCGGCGAGAAGCCACCGAACACGATGGAATGCACCGCACCCACGCGTGCGCAGGCCAGCATGGCGACCGCGGCTTCCACGATCATCGGCATGTAGATGCAGACGCGGTCACCCTTCTTCACACCCATGCCGCGCATGGCGTTTGCGAGCTTGCAGACGCGCTCATGCAGCTGCCGGTAGGTGACCTTGGCGTCGGTGTTCGGGTCATCGCCTTCCCACAGGATCGCCACCTGGTCGCCGCGCTTGGCCAAATGCCGGTCCAGGCAGGAGACGGAGGCGTTGAGCACGCCATCCTCGAACCACTTGATCGACACGTCGCCGGTGAAGGAGGTGTTCTTGATGATGCTGGGCGGCGTCATCCAGGCGATACGCGCCGATTCCGCCTTCCAGAAGCCGTTTGGGTTGGCCGTGGCTTCCGCCACCATGGTTTCGCGCTGGGCGGCCGTGACGCGGGCGCGGGCCGCGATCTCCGGCTTCACGGAAATCATCAGGCTTTCGGACATGGCGGCGTTCCTTCCCAGGCGGTGGTCTTTTGCTGCCTTCCTTTTCCTCCAGTGCCTAGCGCTGCGTCAATCTTGGCGCCGCGGGCGCGTGGGCTTGGTGCCGCGGGCGCGCGGGGGCAGGCATCGCAACAGCTTGCCGGGCGGTCACGGCACGGCCAACCTCGCAGCATGGCACGCCCCACGCATCTCGATCTGCCGAACGAATGAGGCAGTGCGCCGCCGCCTGGTGGAACTCGGCTTCGAATTGCTGGAGCCGGTCGCACCGGCGGCGATGATGCCGATGCTGCGCGCCGAGCATGAGCGCTGGGGCGTCGTGATCCGCTTCAGCGGATCGCGCCTGGAATAGCCTGATCCGCTTCAGCGGAGCGCGCCTGGAATAGCCTGATCCGCTTCAGCGGAGCGCGCCTGGAATAGCCTGATCCGCTTCAGCGGAGCGCGGCTGAGAACGCCGCGCGCCGCGAAGCGCCTACTGCACTTCCACCGTCGTCAGATCCTGAAACCAGCTCTGCGCCGACACAAAGCCCCGCACCCGGCGCGACATCGCCCGCGGATTGAGGTCATGCACGATCCACAGCCACGGTGCATCATCCACCAGCCGCTCATGCGCGATGCGCAGCTGCGCCTGTGCCTGGGCTGGGTCGCGCTGCGTCTCCAGCGCGGTGAACGCCGCGTCGAAACGCTGGTCCAGCCAATGCCCCGCATTGGACCCGCGCGGCGAGAAGTTCGAGCTCAGGAACCAGCGCGCCATCTGCGAGGGGTCCGACGACACCAGGGAGATGTTCACCGCATCCGCACCCAGCCAGGCCGGCTGGTCGGGTGCCACGCGCTGCGCACCCAGCAGCGTGTTCCACTCGACCACTTCGAAGCTGATCTCCACGCCACAATTCTCGCGCAGGCTCTGCTGCAGAAATTCATTCATCGGCAACGGCAACATCTGCCCCGAACCCGAGGGCGAGATGGCGATCTTCAGGCGCAGCGGGCGTTGCGGCCCGAAGCCCGCTTCGGCCAACAATGCACGGCCGCGAACAGCGTCCAGTCGATAGCGGTTCTGCGGGCTGCCGAAGCGCGGATCATCGGGCTTGAAGAAACCCACGGAAGGCTCCGCGGTGCCGCTCAACAATTCCACCATGCCGCCGCGGTCAAAGCAGTAGTTCAGCCCCTGGCGCACACGCACATCGGAGGTCGGGCTGCTCGGACGCCCGGCCGCGAAGACCCAGGGCCAGACATGGGGGTAGGAATTCGTCACCACCTGGAAGCCGGCCGTGCGCAGCGACGCGATGGCATCCGAAGGTGGGACCTCGACCCAATCCACCTGGCCCGAGCGCAACGCGGCCAGGCGGGTATTCGCCTCGGGCATCGGGAACAACACCACGCGATCCAGGCGCGGGCGGCGCGCTTCTTCCCAATAGGTGGCGTTGCGCGACAGCTCGGCCTGCTGGCGGGGCACGAAGCGCGTCAGCCGGAAGGGGCCGGTGCCGGCGGGCAGCAGGCCGGCGACGCGGGACCAATCCCGCCCGCCCGCCTCGAAGGAGGCCGGCGAGGTGAACAGGATCAGCGTGGCGAGATAGGGGAAGTAGGAGACCGGGCGCGTCGTCTCGATCTCGACGGTGAAATCATCGATCTTGCGATAGGCGCCCATGACCGAAATGCGGCCGCGCGTGATGGCGCTGCCGGTCAGGTCGAATTGCGGGCTGTCATTGCGGAAGAACCGGTCGAGGTTCCAGATCACCGCATCGGCGTTGAACGGCGTGCCGTCATGGAAGGCCACGCCGCGGCGCAGGGCAAAGCGCCACTTGCGCGGATCGGCCGCATCCTGTTCCCAGCGCTCGGCCAGGCCCGGGCGGATATCGGCCGGGCGGTCGGCGCGCGAGAGGTCCCACTGCACCAGCGCCTCGAAAATCGGGAAGCCGAGGAAGCGCATCCCCTCGAAGCCATTATTCGGCATGCCCGAGGTGGTGGGCACATCGGCCGCGGTCATGGCGATGCGCAGCGTGCGCGGCGCCGGTTGCGCGAGGACCGGCTGCGCGAGCGCGGCAAGGGCGGCGAGCGCCCAGGCAAATGACTTCATGACTTGACCCCCTGGAACATGTCCCAGCGGGTAAGCAAGACTCGCGCCGCGCTACTCGGGGCGGATATTCGCCTCCCGGATCAGCCGGCCCCAGGTCACCGTCTCGCGCTCGAGCAGGTCCGCGAGGTAGGCGGCGTCGCCGGTCTTCAATGCCACACCTTGCGCCGCCAGGCGGGCGCCGAGCGCCGCATCCTCGGTCGCGATCCGCAGCACCGCCCCAAGCCGCTCCACGATGGGGGCGGGCGTGCCGACCGGGGCGAACAGCCCCTGCCAGAACACGCCATCATAGCCGGGCAGCGTCTCGGCCACGGCGGGCACATCGGCCAGCAGGGGCAGCCGCTCGCGCGAGGAGATGGCGATGGCGCGGGTATGGCCTTCGCGGATGGCGGGCAGCGCCTCCAGCACGGCCGCGAACATGCCCTGGATGCGCCCGGTTCGCAGGTCGACCAGCGCCGGCGCCCCGCCGCGATAGGGGATGTGCACCACGTCGATCCCCGCATCGCGCTTGAGCATCTCCAGGCACAGATGGTTCACCGCACCGGTCCCGGAGGAGCCGAAATTCAGCTGGCCGGGCCGCGCCTTCGCATAGGCGATCAGCTCGGGCAGGGTGCGCACCGGCAGGTCCGGGTGCACATGCAGCACGAAGGCGCTGGTATAAGCCATGCCCACCGCCAGCAGCTCCCGCCGCGGGTCGCGCGGGGTCAGGCTGGGTTGCAGCGCCGGGTTGATGGCGAGCGAGGTCGCACCCATCAGCAGCGTATAGCCATCCGGGCGCGCCTGGGCGACGTGGGTTGCCGAAAGCGAGGTCGCACCGCCGGGCTTGGGGTCCACCAGCACGGTCTGGCCCAGGTCGCGCTGCATGCGCTCCGCGATGGCGCGCGCCGAAAGATCGGTCAGCCCGCCGGGTGCAAAACCGGTCACCAGCGTCACCGGGCGGGTCGGCCAGGGCGCCTGGGCGCGGGCGATGCCCGGCGCGGCGAGGGCGGCACTGGCGAGCAGCAGC
>JBKJNV010000254.1:0-7261 GCA_046593435.1 Roseomonas sp. | reverse complement strand
CGACATCAGGATGGCCTCGACATTGCCGCCGGTCTTCAGGCCGAAAATCGTGCCGCGATCCTGCAGCAGGTTGAATTCGACGTAACGGCCGCGCCGGATAAGCTGGTGCTCGCGCTCCGCCTCGGTCCAGGGCTCGTGCATCCGGCGGCGGATGATCGCGGCGTAGCTGTCGAGGAAGGCGCGGCCGACATCCTGGGTGAAGGCGAAATCCGCGGTGCGGTCGCCGGTGTCGAGGTAATCGTAGAAAATGCCGCCCAGGCCGCGTGTTTCGCCGCGGTGGGGCAGGTAGAAATATTCGTCGCACCATTTTTTGAAGCGCGGGTAGTAGGTTGGGTCGTGCCGGTCGCAGGCCTGCTCGAAGCCGGCATGGAAGCTCGCGGCATCCTCCAGCGAATGGGCGGCGGCGAGGTCCATGGGGGTGAGGTCGCCTCCCCCCCCATACCAGGCCTTGGACGTCACGATGAAGCGCGTGTTCATGTGCGCCGCCGGCACGCGGGGGCTGCGCATATGCGCGACCAGCGAGATCCCGGTGGCGAGGAAGCGGGGGTCGGCCTCGGCGCCGGGGATCTGCTTACGGAATTCGGGGGAGAATTCGCCGAACACGGTGGAGACGTTGACCCCCACCTTTTCGAACACGCGGCCCTTCATCACGCCCATGACGCCGCCGCCGCCGCCATCCCGCTGCCAGGGCGTGCGGGTGAAGCGGCCTGGTGGCATTGCGGCGTGGGGGCCGGACTCCAGGGCATCCTCGATCGCCTCATATTCGGCGCAGATCAGGTCCCGCAGGTGTTCGAACCAGGCGCGGCTATGGGCAATGTCGGGGTGGCTGGCGGGCGGCGGGGTGTCTGGCATAACCGATCCTTTACGCGGTTGAGGCTTACTGAAACGGGCTGGGGCGCAATCTGGTGTGCCAGCTGGAGCAGGTTCAACGTTTCGCCCGCCTCACGGCACATTGCCACCTTGCGTTTCGCACCCTTATAAGGCGCGCACGCAAGCTTGGCAGCGCAGGCCGGCGCGAGAGCGCTCCGCGACGCCTTGATGGAAGGATGAATTCTCCATGGCCGATATGGCGACCCCCCCCGGCTCGGCGCCTGACACTGGCGGACGCAGGGATTTCCTCATGCTCACGACGACCGCCTTCAGCGCGGTGGGCGTGGGCGCCGTGGCGTGGCCGTTCATCGCCTCGATGAACCCCTCGGCGGATGTGCTCGCGCTGGCCAGCACCGAGGTTGACCTGACGCCGGTGGCGCTCGGGCAGGCGGTCACCGTGATGTGGCGCGGCAAGCCGGTGTTCATCCGCCACCGCACGCCGGAGAATGTGGCCTCCGCCCGCGCCACGCCGCTGTCTGAACTGAAAGACCCCGCCACCGACCAGTCGCGTGTCCAGAAGGACCAGTGGCTGGTGTTGGTCGGCGTCTGCACGCATCTGGGCTGCGTGCCGCTGGGCCAGAAGCCGACCGACCAGCGCGGCGAGTATGATGGCTGGTTCTGCCCTTGCCACGGCAGCCACTACGACAGCGCCGGGCGCATCCGGAAGGGACCTGCGCCCACGAACCTTGCGGTTCCCGGATACACATTCACATCCGATACCAAGATCCGTATCGGCTGAGCAGAGGCACGCCCCTATGTCCATTGGTCTGCACAAGAGCGAGTTCAAGAATCCCGTCATCAACTGGGTAGACAGTCGCCTGCCCGTCTTCACGATGATGCAGAAGGAGTACGGGACCTTCCCGACTCCGCGCAATTTCAACTATTTTTGGAACTTTGGCGCGTTGGCCATGGTCACTTTGGTGATCATGATCGCGACGGGCGTCTTCCTGTCCATGAACTATACGGCGCACACCGCGCACGCCTTCGACAGCGTCGAGCGCATCATGCGCGACGTGAACTACGGCTGGTTGCTGCGGTATGTGCACATGAATGGCGCGTCGATGTTCTTCATCGTCGTCTACATCCATATCTGGCGTGGCATGTACTACGGCTCCTACAAGGCGCCGCGCGAGCTGCTGTGGATGCTCGGTGTGACCATCTTCCTGCTGATGATGGCGACGGCCTTCATGGGCTACGTGCTGCCCTGGGGCCAGATGTCCTTCTGGGGCGCGACCGTCATCACCAACCTGTTTTCCGCCTTCCCCGTCGTGGGTCAGCACATCGTGACCTGGCTGTGGGGCGGCTTCAGCGTGGACAACCCCACGCTCAGCCGGTTCTTCTCGCTGCACTACCTGCTGCCCTTCGTGATCGCGGGCGTTGTGTTCCTGCACATCGCGGCGCTGCACATCACCGGGTCCAACAACCCGCTCGGCATCGATCCCAAGGGGCCGCAGGACACCATCCCCTTCCACCCCTACTACACGTCCAAGGACAGTGTCGGGCTGGTGGTCTACTTCCTCGTTTTCGCGGCGCTGGTATTTTTCGCGCCCAACTTCCTTGGCCATCCGGACAACTACATCCCGGCCAACCCGATGGTGACGCCGGCCCACATCGTGCCCGAGTGGTACTTCCTGCCTTTCTACGCGATCCTGCGCGCCGTGCCGGACAAGCTGGGCGGCGTGTTGCTGATGTTCGGCTCGATCCTGGTGCTGTTCGTCCTGCCCTGGCTTGACGGCTCGCCGGTGCGCTCGATGCGGTTCCGCCCTGTTGCCCGCATCGCCTTCGCGCTGTTCACGGTGAACTTCTTCGTCCTGACCTATGTCGGCGGCATGCCGGCCGAGGAGCCCTACGTGACGATCAGCCGCATCGCGACGGCTTACTACTTCGCGTATTTCCTGGTGATCCTGCCGCTGCTCGCGCGGCTGGAGCGGCCGCTGCCGTTGCCCGAAAGCATTGCCCGTGCGGTGCTTGGGCGTGGCGGTGGACCGATCCCGATGGCGGCCGCGGCCAAGCCGATGGAGAAGGCGTGATGCGCATTCTAAAAATCGTCGCGCTGCTGGGCGCCGTCGCGGTGGCCCCCTCGGCGCAGGCGGCGAGCGAGGCGATCGCCCTGCCGAACACGCGCTTCAGCTCCGATGGCATCTTTGGCACCTTCGACCGTGCCTCGGTGCAGCGCGGCTTTCAGGTCTACCGGGAAGTCTGCGCGAGCTGCCATTCGATGAACCTGCTCTCCTACCGCAACCTGCGCGATATCGGGCTCACCGAGGAACAGGTCCGCGCGGTGGCGGCTGATGTGCAGGTGCAGGATGGCCCGAATGACGAGGGCCAGATGTTCGAGCGCCCGGGCCGTCCGTCTGACCGGTTCCGCCGGCCTTTCCCGAACGACAACGCCGCGCGTGCCGCGAATAATGGCGCGCTGCCGCCGGATTTCTCGGTTCTCTCGAAGGCGCGTTTGGGTGGGCCTCGCTACCTTCATGCGCTGCTCGTTGGGTATGAGGACCCGCCGGCAGGCTTCGCCCTGGGTGATGGCATGAACTACAACCGCTACTACTCTGGCCACCAGATCGCGATGGCTTCGCCGTTGAATCCCGACCAGGTCGAGTATGCGGACCGTACGCCTGCGACCGTGGATCAGATGGCCCGCGACGTTGCCCTGTTCATGCAGTGGGCGGCCGAGCCGGAGCTGGAGCAGCGCCGCCAGATGGGGATCAAGATCGTGATCTTCCTCAGCGTTCTTGGCGTGTTGGCCTATGGCGTGAAGCGCCGGATCTGGGCCGATCTGCATTGATCGAGTGGCCGAGTGGTTCGGCCATTCAACGCAGCTATTGGCGTCTACCGCCGGCAGGCCCCGTCGTCGGTATGACGAGGGTCGCCACTGCCTCGCGCCGGGCGCTGCCCGTTGGTCACGCTGGAACGCAATTCCTCCGGGGTAACAAAGGGCAGCCGCCCGGGCTTCGTTGAGCCCGGGCGAACGGCCGGTCAGTCGGCCTTCACGTCATTGGCACGCACCACCGCACGCCACCGCGCGAGCTCCTCGCGCACCAGCTTCGCCGCGGCCGCCGGGTCAAGATCGGTCCCCTCCAGTCCGAGGTCGAGGAAGCGGCGCTGGATGTCGGGCGTGGCGATGACGGCGCGCAGCTCGGTGAGCCAGCGCTCGGTCAGGGATGCCGGCACCCCGGCGGGGAGGAAGAAATTGAACCAGTTCACCGCCGTCGCCTCGCCCAGGCCGAGTTCGGCGAAGTTCGGCACATCGGGCAATGCGACCGAGCGCGCGGGCGAACTGACGGCCAGCGCGCGCAGGCGCCCGCTGCGGATATGGCCGATGGCGGCGGGCAGCGTCTCGATGATGGCGGGCACGGTGCCGGAGATCACGTCCGTCAGGGCCGGCCCCGCGCCGCGATAGGGCACGAAGGTCAGCTCGATCCGCGCCGCACGCTGGAAGGCGATGCCGACCAGGTGGCTCGCCGTGGCATTGCCGCCATAGGCGAGTGCGAGCCGGTTGCCCTGGCTGCGTGCGGTGGCCAGGAAGGCCTGGATGTCCTGCGCCGGGAAGGCGGCATTCACAGCGATCACCATGGGCAGCGCGCCCAGGACGCCGACATGGGTGAAGTCGGTATCGGCATCATAGGGGATGGTCGCAAAAAGTGCCGGCGAGATGGCATGCGAGACGTTGTTCACCATCACGACGTGCCTATCCCCGCGCGCCTGCGCGACGACGGCGGCGGCCAGTGTGGCGCCGGCACCGGACCGGTTCTCGACCACGACCGGCTGGCCCAGGCGGGGCGCGATGCGCTCGGCGAGCACGCGGCTGAGAATGTCGGCGGTTCCCGCGGGCGGGAAGCCGATGACCCAGCGGATCGGCCGTTCCGGCCAGGGCGCCGGCGCCTGGGCCTGGGCGGCCGCCGGGAGCAGCGGGAGTGCGGCGAGGCTGCGTCGGGTGAAAAGGGGCATGTCGTTCAATCCGCCTGGATGTTGCCGTCGCGCACCACGCGCGCGCGGACGAAGTCATTCTGCAAATCACAGAGCGGCAGGGCCGTCTCGTTCATGCGCGCTCCATGCTGCTCCCGGCTGGCATAGCCCGTGCCGCCGTGTGTGGCTGGCAGGGTGAGCCGCGCATCTCGACCATGACCGGGTTGGGGAGGTTGCGGTGCAGCGCCGTGTCCACCGCGTCGGCGATCCGATCAGGCCTGCGCCGGGGGATCGCGTGCGGGATGGGGTCAGACGAGGTCATGACGGCAGCGTATCCCCAGATCGGTGATTGGCGCGAGGTTTCATGACGGCAATCTGAGCGCAGGCGGATCATTCCCGCATTTCCTGCTTGAATTCGACAATCGATGGCCGCATTGCCTTGCCCTCTCAACCCTGGAGCTCGTCATGGTCGCGCTGTCCCGCCGTGCAGCCCTGCTTGCCCCCGCGCTGCTCGCAGTCGGGTCTCGCTTTGGCCCCGCGATGGCCCAGGAATGGAGCCCGAGCGGGCCCGTGCGCCTGATCAACCCCTTCGCACCCGGCGGCAGCCCCGACATCCTTGCGCGCGCCATGGCCCCGCATGTGCAGCAGATGCTCGGCCAGCCCATGGTGGTCGAGAACCGGCCAGGTGCGGGTGGCATGGTGGGCGCGCGTCATGCGGCGCAGCAGCCCGCCGACGGGCAGGCGGTGTTCCTCGCCGCCATCTCTGCCGTGCTCGCACCCTTCATGGCGCGTGAGCCGGGCTATCGGATGGAGGATTTCCGCCCGGTCTCGATCCTGACGATCACCCCCCTCGTGCTGGTCGTACGCGAGAATTTCCCCGCGCAAACCGTGCAGGAATGGGACCGCGTGGTGCGCGCCGCGCCTGGCCGATTCAACTACGCGAGCGCCGGCATCGGGACGCCGCACCAGATGGCGACCGAACTCTACGCAAGCCTCAGCGGCGCACAGGTGACCCATGTGCCCTATCGTGGCACCGCCCCGGCGCTCACGGACATCCGGGCGGGCACCGTCGACTTCATGTTCGCGGACCTTGCCGCGGCCATCGGGCCGATCCGCCAGGGCGGCCTGCGTGCGCTGGCGGTGACGACGAGCCGCCGCGTGCCGGCGATCCCCGATGTGCCGATGATTGGCGAGACGATCCTGCCCGGCTTCGAGGCCTATAGCTTTGTGAGCTGGTGGGTGCCGGCGCGCACGCCCGATGCGGTGGTGCGCCGGCTCAATCAGGTGGCGCTGCATGCGCTGGCGCAGGCCGATGTGCAGACGCGCGTGCAGGAGTCGGGCTTCCTGTCGGAAGGGACGAGCGTGGAGCGCGCGCAGGAATTCATCGCGGCCCAGGCCGCGAAATGGTCCGGCGTCATTCGCGAGCGGAACCTGCGCTTCGAGGAGGGGTGAAGCATCAGGCCGGGCGGTCCAGCCCGGCCCGATGGACTCAGCCGGGGATCGTCGCCTCGATGCCCTGATAAAAATAGTTCTGCGCGCGGATCTGCGCATCGGTCAGGCGCTGGCCCTGCGCGATCACGGTGGTGCCGTCCTGGCGCAGGATGGGGCCATCGAAGGGATGCAGCGTGCCGGCGGCCAGGGCATCGCGCACACGCTCGGCCTCGGACACTTCCTCGGGCGACATGTTGGTCCAGGGCGCCATGCGGAACATCCCCGAGCCCAGCCCGCCCCAGGTATCGGTCGGCTGCCATGTGCCGGCGATCACGGCCTGGGCGCGTTCGGCATAGTAGTCGCCCCAGTTGTTGACCGAGGAGGTGAGGTGCGCGCGCGGGGCGAAGCGCGTCATGTCCGAGGCCTGGCCGAAGCCGAAGATGCCGCGCTCATTGGCGAGTTGCAGCGGCGCGGGGCCATCGGTGTGGCTGCACAGCACGTCGCAGCCCTGGTCGATCAAGGCGCGCGCCGCATCGGCCTCGCGCCCCGGGTTGGACCAGGCGTTCACCCAGACAACGCGCACCTTCATCGCGGGGTCCACGGACCAGGCGCCACGCATCACGGTGTTGATGGAGTGGATCACCTCGGGCACCGGGAAGGAGGCGACATAGCCGATGGTCTTGCTGCGCGATTTGCGCGCGGCGATCACGCCTTGGATGTAGCGGCCTTCGTAGAAGCGGGCATTGTAGATGGCCATGTTGGGCAGGGTGCTCGCGCCCGTCGCACTTTCGAAGAAGACGCTGGGGTGTTGCGGCGCGAGGCGCTGCGTCGGCGCGAAGTAGGAAAAGCTGGTCGTGAAGATCAGCCGGTGGCCGGTGCGGACAAGCTGCGTGACCACCCGTTCGAAATCGGGCGGTGCGACGGATTCCACGATGGTCGCGCTGACGCGGTCGCCCAGCACCTCGACCATGCGGCGGCGGCCCTGCTCATGCATGTGCGACCAGCCGAAATCGCCCACGGGGCCGATCAGGACGATGCCGACATTGAGGCG
>JBKJNV010000176.1:0-3180 GCA_046593435.1 Roseomonas sp. | reverse complement strand
CCGGTCAGAAGGCGCTTATCCTCCTTCCGGCGCACCGGCTGGCCGATGCCGAACTTGTCCATGCCGTCCATGCTCATGCCGTCCATAATGCTCTCCGGTGCTTCTGGTGGGTCAGCCGCGGCCGACGAACGGCATCTTGTCGGCCATCACCGTGACGAACTGCACATGGGCGTCGCGGGGAAGGCTGTCCATGTAAAGCAGCGTGGTCGAGACGGCGTCCACATCCATCGTCGGCTCCACCTTCACCTCGCCATTGGCCTGCTTGACGCCTTTCTGCATGCGCTGGGTCATGGGTGTTGCGGCATTGCCGATGTCGATCTGGCCGCAGCAGATGTCATACTTGCGCCCATCGAGGCTGATGGACTTCGTCAGGCCCGTGACCGCGTGCTTTGTGGCCGTGTAGGGGGCGGAATCCGGGCGCGGCGCATGGGCCGAGATGGACCCATTGTTGACGATGCGTCCGCCCTGCGGCGTCTGCTCCTTCATCATCCGAAACGCGGCCTGCGCAACCAGGAATGTGCCGGTGAGATTTACCTGCACGACCTCGGCCCATTTGTCGTAGCTCAAATCCTCGAACAGGGTGCCGGGCGCGTTGGTGCCGGCATTGTTGAAGACCAGGTCCAGCCGGCCGAAGCGCGCGCCGATGGCTTGGAACAGCGCCGCGACTGCGGCCGGGTCACCCACATCGGTCGCAACCGCCAGGCCCTGCCCCGCGGCATCGCCGGCCATGGCCAATGTTTCGTTGAGTGTCTCCATCTTGCGACCGGCGAGTGCGACGGCGTAGCCGTGGCGCAAAAGGCCAAGCGCACAGGCTCGGCCGATTCCCTGGCCGGCGCCGGTTACCAGCGCGACCCGGCCCATCCCCTGTTGGCTCATGGCATTCTCCCCGTTTGCGTCATGCGTCCACAAAATGTCGCGCCCTGCGCGACACTTGTCCATCCGCGATGAACAACAGCGACTTTCGGGACACGCTCGCGGTGGATAGCGAAGCCGGCGTAGGAAAGCCTTGAATTTGCCATCCGCGACCGATCTACAATGTGTCCGTTCCGGCAAAACGCCGGCCGCCTGCACGATGGTTTACGGGAATTTTTAGTGGCGGGAGAAACGAAACCGGTCGTGCGGACGTAGTCAACAGACGCCTGTTTTTTGGCGAGGAGCTATCGCATGCATCCGTCCGACGATGTTTTCGTCCAGTATGCCCGAGGCTACGACCAGCGGCGCGACGCCGACATGTCGCTTGAAGATTTCCTGCAAGGCTGCCGGTCGGACCCGATGATGTTCGCAACCGCGCCTGAACGCATCCTCGCTGCCATCGGCGAACCCGAGCTGATCGACACCGCCAAGGACCCGCTGCTGGGGCGCATCTTCCTCAACCGCACCATCCGCCGCTACCCCGCCTTTGCCGAATTCTACGGCATGGAGGAGACCATCGAGCGCATCGTGGGCTTCTTCCGCCACGCCGCGCAGGGCCTGGAGGAGCGCAAGCAGATCGTCTACCTGCTCGGCCCGGTGGGCGGTGGCAAATCCTCGCTCGCCGAACGGCTCAAGGCGCTGATCGAGGTTCATCCGGTCTATGCGCTCCAGGCCGGCGACGAGATCAGCCCGTGCTTCGAAAGCCCGCTCGGCCTGTTCGACCCCGAGAAGTTTGGCCCGCTGCTGGAGGATCGCTACGGCATCCCGCGCCGTCGCCTGACCGGCTTCATGAGCCCCTGGGCGGTCAAGCGGCTGGATGAATTCCGCGGCGACATCTCGCGCTTCCGCGTCGTCCGCCTCAACCCCTCGCGCCTGCGCCAGATCGCCATCGCCAAGACCGAGCCTGGCGATGAGAACAACCAGGACATCTCCTCGCTCGTCGGCAAGGTCGATATCCGCAAGCTGGAACTGCACGCGCAGAACGACCCGGACGCCTACAGCTTCTCGGGCGGGTTGAACCGCGCGAACCAGGGCATTCTCGAATTCGTCGAGATGTTCAAGGCACCGATCAAGATGCTGCACCCGCTGCTCACCGCGACGCAGGAAGGCAGCTACATCGGCACCGAGAATATCGGCGGCATCCCGTTCCAGGGCATCATCATGGCCCATTCGAACGAGGCGGAGTGGCAGGCCTTCCGCAACAACCGCAACAACGAAGCCTTCATCGACCGCATCTACGTCATCAAAGTGCCCTACTGCCTGCGCGTGTCCGAGGAGGAGCACATCTACGAAAAGCTGCTCCGCGGTTCTGAGCTGTCAGCCAATCCCTGCGCGCCGGGCACGCTGGAAATGCTCGCGCGGTTTTCGGTGCTGTCGCGCCTGCGCAAGCACGAGAATAGCGGGCTCTTCGCCAAGATGCGCGTCTATGACGGCGAGAGCCTGAAGGAGACCGACCCGCGCGCCCGGTCGCTACAGGAATACCGCGACGCCGCCGGAGGCGATGAGGGCATGGACGGCATCTCCACCCGCTTCGCCTTCAAGGTGCTCGCCGCGACCTTCAACCACGACACCAACGAGATCGCGGCCGACCCCGTTCACCTGATGTATGTGCTGGAGCAGGCGATCCGACGCGAGCAATTCGCCGATGAGACCGAGAAGCGCTACCTGGAATTCATCAAGGGCGAACTCGCACCCCGCTACGCCGAGTTCATCGGCAATGAGATCCAGAAGGCCTATCTCGAAAGCTATCACGACTACGGCCAGAACCTGTTCGACCGCTATGTGAACTATGCGGATGCGTGGATCGAAGACCAGGATTTCAAAGACCCCGACACGGGTCAGCTTTTGAACAGGGATGCCCTGAATCAGGAGCTGACGAAAATCGAGAAACCCGCGGGCATCGCGAACCCCAAGGATTTCCGCAACGAGGTGGTGAAGTTCGCGCTCCGCACCCGTGCGGCGAATTCCGGGCGTAACCCGTCCTGGACGAGCTACGAGAAGCTGCGCGAGGTGATCGAGCGGCGCATGTTCTCCCAGGTCGAGGAGCTGCTGCCGGTCATCAGCTTCGGCTCCAAGAAGGATAATGAGACGGAGCGCAAGCACTCCGAATTCGTCGAGCGCATGACGTCGCGTGGGTACACGGAACGCCAAGTGCGGCGGCTTGTTGAATGGTACATGCGTGTGAAACAATCGGGCTGAGACGCGGCATAGTCGGAACAGCGCCCATGCACATCGTTGACCGTCGCCGGAATCCCGGCGGCAAGAGTC
>JBKJNV010000055.1:0-2629 GCA_046593435.1 Roseomonas sp. | reverse complement strand
CGGCGTGAGGGTGGTCACGGACAACAGCATGGAGGCTCCGCCTCCAAACCTCCGCCGGGGATCGTGTCGATCCCCGGTCCCCTCCATTCGTGGTTCTCGGCTTGGGAGGGGTGTGCTTGCTGTGAGGGCCTGGTTGGGGAGGGGGCGCGGCGAGGCGCTGCGTCACAGGCGCTGCCTTGATGCGCCCCCTCCCCAATCAGGCTCGCCTTCGGCGAGGCTCAACACCCTCGCAAAACCCGGAACCCCAGATGCGGGTCCAGGGGCCACAGGCTCCTGGTGGGGGTTTGGGGGCAACGCCCCCATGCTTTCTCCATGAGCGACTCAGCCGATTTCCTGCTCGATCTGCGTGGTGTGTCGCGGTCGCTCGATGCCTATGTCGTCGCCATTGCCTTCGGGCGTGATGGGGTGGGGTGTGGGTTTGGTTTGGGTGATGGGTCGGTGCACTGGGCGGCGCTTGAGGGCGAGTGGCCTCGGGTTGAGGCGCATGCGGGGGCGGTGTTGGCGTTGTGTGCGGATTGCCGCGATGGCGTGCTGACGGGCGGCGATGACGGGCGCCTGGTGCGGTTGGGCGCGGATGGCGCGGTGGTGGAGATTGCGAAATTCGGCAGTCGTTGGGTCGAGCATGTGGCCGCGCATGAGAGTGGCGTGCGTGCGGCCGGCGTGGGCAAGGCGGTGCATGTGCTGGGCGCGGACGGGACGGTGGCGAAGTCGCTGGCGCATCCGTCTTCGGTGGCGGGGCTGGCGTTCGATCCGAAGGGCAAGCGCGTGGCGGCGAGCCATTACAATGGCGCCTCGCTGTGGTTCGTGGCTGCGCGCGAGGACAAGCCGCGCGTGCTGGAGTGGAAGGGCAGCCACGGGATTTTGGCGGTGAGCCCGGACGGGACGCATGTGGTGACGGCGATGCAGGAGAATGCGCTGCATGGCTGGCGGCTGGCCGATGGGCAGCACATGCGCATGTCCGGCTATCCGACGAAGACGCGGTCGCTGTCCTTCACGTCCAAGGGGAAGTGGCTTGCGAGTTCGGGCGCGGAATCGGTCGTGATCTGGCCGTTTTTTGGCGGCGGCCCGATGGGCAAGGCGCCGACGGAGCTGGCCGGCGGTGATGGGGTGATGTGCACCCAGGTCGCGTGCCATCCGCAGCACGAGATCGTGGCGGCCGGGTTCGAGGATGGGCTGGTGGTGATGGCGGAGATCGCGACCGGCAAGATCGTGCCGATCGCGGCGCCGGGGCGTGGCGCGGTGAGTGCGCTGGCCTGGAACCCGAGTGGGTCCCAGCTGGCCTTCGGGACAGAAAGTGGCTTCGCCGGGCTGCTGGATCTCTCCAAGCAATAGGGAATGCGCCGATGGTGCCGATGATCGAGACTGCGCTGCTGCGCATGCCGAAGCTTGGCCTCGGCACTTGGCCGATGAAGGGCGCCGAGTGCCAGGCGGCAGTCGAGAGCGCGATTGCCGTGGGCTATCGCCACATCGACACGGCCGAGATGTATGGCAATGAGGCGGAGGTGGGCGCGGGCATCGCGGCCTCGGGTGTCGCGCGCGACGCGTTGTTCGTCACGACGAAGGTCTGGCACGACAAGCTGACGAAGGATGGCATTGCTGGCGCGATCGCAGCGTCGCTTGGCAAGCTGAAGCTCGACTATGTGGACCTGTTCCACATCCATTGGCCCAACCCGGCGATGGACTTGCATGAGGCGCTGGGCGGGCTGGAGGCGGCGCGCAAGGCGGGCCAGGCGCGCGCGGTGGGCGTGTGCAATTTCCCACCAAAACTGTTCGGCCGGGCCGTCGCGGCGGGCATCGCGCCGATCGCGTGCCTGCAGGTGGAGCATCACGTCTATCTCGACCAGGTGCGGCTGAAGGCCATCGCGCGGGAGCACGGCATTGCGTTCACCTGCTATTCGCCGACCACGAAGAATGCGGTGGCCGAAGACCCGGTGATGCGCGGCATCGCGCAGCGGCATGGGGTGACGCCGGTGCAGGTCGCACTTGCCTGGCTGCTGCGGGAGGATGGGGTGGCGGCCATCCCCAAGGCGGCGGGGGCGGCGAACCAGCGCGCGAACCTCGCCGCGTTGTCGATCCGGCTCGATGCAGCGGATATCGCCGCGATCGATGCGCTGCCCAAGGCGCGACGGCTGGTGAACCCGTCCTTCGCGCCCGATTGGGCGAATGGCTGAGGCAACTTTCTCCCCCGGGCCATGCTTGACCTGACCTGACGAAAGCAATGGCGGGGAGCGATGCGATGGCTGAGGATGACGATGCGAACGAGGTGGACCTGGGCATCAGCCTGGAGAGTATCGCCGCCGTCGTGGATCAGATGCGCGCGCTGCAGATCCGCGAGGAGCCCGATTCCGAGGATGCCGAGGAAGACCAGAACTCCGAAGCGGCGCTGCTGACGGAATCGGCCGATGACCAGACACAGGAGATACTGGAGGCCTTCATCGGCGAGATGAATGCCGATGAGCAGGTCTCCCTCATCGCGCTGGCCTGGATCGGGCGCGGCGATTACGGCGCGGACGACTGGGCCGAGGCGCGGCGCCTGGCCGCCGAGCGCGATGCCGGGCAGGACGCCACGACCTACCTGATGGACATGGACAACCTGGCCGATCTGCTGAGCGAGGGCGTCGCGGCCTTC
>JBKJNV010000585.1:0-3264 GCA_046593435.1 Roseomonas sp. | reverse complement strand
GCCTCCGGCCGCTTGCCTTTCGCCGGACGACCGGCGTTCGCCCATTCGGGCTCGCGGCCCGCGCTGCGGGCCGAGAGGGTTCAGGAAACCGCCCTCCTTATACCGTGTCGCGGGCGCGCTCGAACAGCAGCCCGTCGGGGGCGGGCGTCTCGCCGGCGGCCCAGTCGGGCAGGGCGCGCGCCAGGGTGGCGTCGCCCGCGGCCGCGGCCAGCGCCATGCCGAGCAACGGGCCGAACTTGAACCCGTGGCCCGAAAAGCCGGTCATCACGAAGGCGCGCGGGCCCATCGGCTCCACGATGAAGCGCTCGCCCTCGCTCACATCATAATAGCAGGCGCGTGCCGACAGCACGCGATAGCGCCCCAATTCGCGGACCCGGCGATGCGCGAGATCGAGGATGGCCTCGGCCTCGGCGACACTCGCCTGCCGGTCATCCTCGGCGTCGCCGGTATGGGTGAAGCGATGGTCGCCGATCTTGAGCGGCGTCCCGGCCACCGGCGGCACCGCGTAGAAGCCGCCCTCCTCGGACAGGTCGAGCAGCATCGGCGCCGTCTCCCAGGCGAGCCGGTGGTCGTCGGGCGCGTCGAGATAGACCACCACCTGGCGCGACGCCTTCACGCGCGAGGCGATGCCCGGCAGCAGGCGCGGCGCCCAGGGGCCGGCGGCCACCACAAGCAGGTCCGCCGCGAGGCTGCCGCCATCATCGAGCACGAGCGTTGCGCGTGTCGCATCGACCCGCGCCGCACGCGCGGTGATGAAGCGAACGCCGCGTGCGAGCAAATGGCGGTGCATGGCGGTACAGATGCGCTCGGCCAGCAGCACGCCGCCGGCCTGCATCAGGAAGGCGCGCGCGATGCCGGTGCCCCACAGCATCGGGTAGCGGGCGGCGACGTTGCGGGCGCCGAGCAGGCGCAGCGGCCGGTTCTCAGCGGCGAGCGCGGCGCGGCTTTCACCCAGCCATCCGCCTTCGGCATCGGCCATGGCGAGCACGCCGGTCTGGACGTACAGCGCCTCGCCCAGATCCTTCCACAACGTGTCCCAGGCATCGAAGGCGTCGTCGACCATGCGCATGTAGCCGGCCTGGGCGCCGTAGGCGTGGCGGATCAGCCGATGGTGATCATTGGAGGCACCGCGCGGATTCGGTACCCCATCCTGGTCAACGACCGTGACCGCATGGCCGGCCCGGTCGAGCGCCCATGCGGCGGACAGGCCCATGATGCCGCCGCCCAGCACCAAGACGCGCTTCGGTGTCTCTCCCATGGGCCGATCATGCGACGGTCGAGCGGATTTGTGAACAGGGCTTCAACGCAAGGCGTGCAACCGGAGCCATGCGACACGCGACGCCCCGGGTGCGAGCAGCCGCAGCGCCCCGTGCCCGGCGAGAGCGGGACGGTTCGGCGCATCGGGGATATGGCTCGCCGGTTCGAGGCAGATGGCGGCGGCATGGGGGGGGACATAAAGCTGCAGGTTCCGCGCCCAGGCACCCCCGGCGCGAAGTTCCAGCCGCAGCGCGGCATCTTCGAGCAGCGCCTTGCCCGACCAGCCGGAGAAATGGGCGTCGGTGCCGATGAGGTCCTCGACCGGCGCCGTGGCAAGGCCGGGGTTGGGGACAGCGTCCACCGGCAGCAGCCGCGCATCGGTGCGCAGGCGGTGACAGGCCGTGAAGCTGACGCGCTGCCCGCCCCGCCGCGCGAACCAGGGGTGCCAACCCAGGCCGACCGGGGCGGGCTCCGCTCCCCTATTTGTGATCACGGTAGCGACCGACAGCCCCTCCGGCCGCAGCCGGATGGCGAGGGCGACCCGATAGGCATAGGGCGCCGCGTCCAGCGCCTGCACCAGCCTGACCCGGTCCGGGCTGGCGCTGACCACGGCGAAGGGGTGGTCGCGGGTGAGGCCATGGATCGCGGTGTCATCGGCCGGGCGGTTCACCGGCAGCCGCCAGCCGGGGCCGAGCACGCCGCCCGCCATGCGGTTGGCCCAGGGCATCATCCAGAAGGCGCCGGCCGGCGTCGCGTTCGGATCGGCGCCCTGCGGCAGCGGGGCAAGCACCGGCACGCCCGCGCAATCCAGCCGCGCGAAACCCGCGCCCTGGTCCGGCAGCAGCACCGCCGACCAGGCACCGGCGCGCAGCCGGAGCTCCATCACCCGCCCCGCGCGCCGGGGCGAGCCGGCACGCGCTTTGCCTCAGTCAAGGGCGAAGGTCTCGCGTGGCGAGGGCTCGGCGCGCGAATACCCGATCGCCGCGAAGCCGCCGCCCTGGTAGCGCTCGGCAACGGCATCGCCGAGGATGTGCTCGACATCGGCGCGGTAGGTCTCGGCGCTATCCTGCGGCTCCCACCCGATGCGGGCGCGGTGGTCCTCGCCCCAATAGCTGGTGGGGTTCTTCGACACGCCCCAGACCACCGCGTGGGCGACGCGCGGCGCCTCGATGCAGCAAATGGCCAGGCGCAGCAGGTCCGGATAGGACAGCCAGATGGACAGGGCGCGGCGGTCGATCGGCGCGACATTGCAATGGCCGATGCGCAGGTTGACGTTCTCCACCCCGTGCTTGTCCCAGTACATCCGGCCCATCAGCTCTCCGTACGCCTTGGCGAGGCCGTAGAAGCCGTCGGGGCGGAAGGCGCAGTCAGCGTCCAGGCGTGGCTCATTGTCGCCCGGCCGCTCATGGAAGCCGATCGAGTGGTTGGAGCTGGCGAAGACCACCCGCGCCCGCTCCCGCCGGCCCGCCTCATAGATGTGGAACAGGCCGCGCAGGTCGGGGCCGAGCACCTCCTCGAAGGGGCGTTCGACGCTGACGCCGCCGAAATGCACGATGGTGCCGCAGCCTTCCGCCAGCCGCAGGATCGTGGGGCCGTCATTGAGGTCGGCCGCCTCGAACGTCGCACCCGGGGGCAGCGGGTCGGGGAAGCCAGCGATGTCGGTCAGGCGCAGCGCATAGCCGCGCTCGGCCAGGCCCTTGGTCAGCACGCGGCCGAGAGCGCCGGAGGCACCGGTGAGCAGGATGGGCTTTTGCATGGCATGGTCTCCCTGTTGCCTGGGACCATCGCCGAGTGGGCGTCGCACGCCAAGCCCGGCGCCTGCGGACACGGCGCAAACCCTTAATCCACGATGAACAGCGTGGCTCCGTCGCGGGTGGAGGAGCGATGCGCGGCATCGCCGAAATCGGAGACCTGGTAGCCCATCCCGGGCTTCAGCACGAAGCGCCGCCCGTCGCGCAGCTCGCTCTCCAGCTCGCCCGACAGCACGTACAGGACATGGCCGCGGTC
>JBKJNV010000373.1:0-6380 GCA_046593435.1 Roseomonas sp. | reverse complement strand
CCTCACCGGCGAGAAGCGGCCGCCACTGCCCGAACACGTCACGCATTTCCATCTGCTCAAGCGCGGCGTCATCATGTTCGAATACCTGTGCAACATGGGCGCGCTGACGCAGGCGCGGAACCAGGTGGTGGGCCTGCCCATCAAGATCCCGGATTCCGATGGTGCGCCGGCCCGCGTGATCGCGATGGAGGAGCTGCCATGAGCCTCGCAGGGCAGGCGGCGCTGGTCACCGGCGGCGGGTCGGGCATCGGCGCCGGCATTGCGCAGCGCCTCGCGCGCGACGGCGCGGCGGTGCTGGTCGCCGACATCAACGCCGCAGCCGCCGAGGCCATCGCCGAGGGCGTCCGCGCCGTGGGCGGCCAGGCCCACGCCTTCAAGATGGACGTCGCCGAGCCTGACCAGGCCGCCGCTGCGGTGGCGGAGGCCGAGGCGCGCTTCGGCCGGCTGCGCATCGCCGTCTGCAATGCGGGCATCACCGACCGCAAGCCGGTGCTGGAGATGAGCCTTGCGGATTTCGAACGCGTGCTCCGGGTCAATCTCATCGGCTGCTTCGTCACCGCCCAGGCGGCGGCGCGCGCCATGGCCAGCGGCGCGGAAGATGCGCGCGGCGGCCGCATCGTCACCATCTCCTCCGTCTCGGGCCAGTTCGGCGGCACCGGCCGCGCGGCCTATGGTGCAAGCAAGGGCGGCATTGAGACACTGACCAAGGTGCTGGCCTCGGAACTGGCGGAATTCGGCATCACGGTGAATGGCGTCGCACCCGGGCCCACGCAGATTGCGCGCACCGCGCATGGCCCGCGCCAACGCGCCGCCTTCCTCGGTCGCATGGCGATCAAGCGGTACGGCACGCCCGAGGATATCGCCGCGGCCGTCGCCTTCCTGTGCGGTCCGGATTGCGGGTTCATCACCGGGCATATTCTGAATGTCGATGGCGGCTTCGCCTCCAGCGGCGTTCTCTACGACCCGGGCGAGGGCGCTTGATCGAGACCTGCCGCCGAGGTGTGGGCGCCGACCGCCCGCCGGGCAAGCGTTGCACCGCGTGACGTTTTCCTTGCTAGGCTCAGCAGAAGAATTTGGGAGGACACGATGAGCCAGACGATCTCCGCAACCCCGTGGCGGCGCCGCTCCGTGCTCGGGGCGGCTGGCGCATCACTCGCGCTGGGGGCACGCGCCCAGGGAGCCTGGCCGCAGCGCACCGTGCGCATCTTCGTCGGCTTCCCGGCCGGCGGCACCACCGATCTGCTCGGCCGGATGGCGGCGCAGATCCTGCAGGAGGGCCTGGGCCAATCCTTCGTGGTGGAAAACCGCCCTGGCGCTGGCTCGAACATCGCGGCGCAAGCGGTGCTGCGCAGCCCGGCCGATGGCTACACGCTGCTGCTCGGCTCACCCGGCACCAACGCCATCAACCCGCATCTGTACGCCAATGCGGGGTATGATCCGCTGACCGATTTCCTGCCGATCGGCCAGATCGCGGAGGTGCCGAACCTGATCGCGGCGCATCCCGGCCTGGGCGTGCGCAATGCCGAAGAGCTGATCGCGCTCGCGAAGCGGCGCCGGCTCTCCTATGGGGAGACCAGCATCGGCGGTTCGACGCATCTGGCGGCCGAGCTGTTCCGCCTCATGGCCGGAATCGAGGGCACCCACATCCCCTACCGCGGCAGTGCGCCCATGATGACCGACCTTCTGCCGGGCCGCGTCGACTACGGCACGGACAACCTGCCGACCATCCTGCCGCATGTCCGCTCCGGCGCGCTTGTCGGCATTGGCGTGACGTCGGCGCAGCGCTGGCCGACCGCGCCCGACATCCCCGCCATTGCCGAGACGCTGCCAGGCTATGAGGTCACGGCATGGTTCGGCCTGGTCGCGCCGCGTGGAACGCCGCCGGAGGTCATCGCCCGCGCGAACCAGGCGCTGCGCGCGGGTCTGGAAAAGCCCCAGACGGCCGCTCGCCTGATGGAGCTGGGAGCCCGCCCGCTGCCTGGCCCGCCCGAGGTCTATCAGGCGCGCAATGTCTCAGAGTTCGCCCGTCTTGGGGACCTGATCCGTCGCGTGGGCATCCGCGCGGAGTGATGCGCTGGGGGCGCCATGATGCCCATCACGGCGGAACCCCAGCTCCCGGTTCACCCGCCGCGACGGGTCGCTTCTGACCCTCCCGCGGGGTGCAGGACACGCTCCGTCACGGCGACTGCGTCACGCACCGGATCGCCAAGCCGCGGCCCCTGCTGCCTTACCAGGTGATCCGCTCGATCTGGCTGAATTCCAACTGACCGCCATCGGCAAACTGGATATGGCCGGAAGCGGGCTGGCTGAAATCGATGGCCTGGCTGCTTTGCAGGGACTGAACGCCCGGATCCAGAACCAGCGTCCAGTTGCCGGTTGCGGGCGCGCTGGTCAGCCGGATTTCATCCGTCCAGGCGCCGATCCCGCCCTCGACCGTGTCGTGCCCGCCGCCCATGGCGATGGAGAAGACATCGGCACCCGCTCCGCCGCGCATCCACTCATCCCCGGCGCTGCCGATGAACAGGTCATGCCCGGCGGTGCCGTTGAGCACCTGGTCGGATCCATCGCCCGTGATCTTGCTGGGCTGGATATTCAGCGTCACGCTTTGCGTCGCGGCCGCCGCCCCGCTCGCGTCGCGCAGGGTCACGCCGATGCTGCGCGACCCTGAGGCGAGGCCGGCGCTGCTCGGGGTCTCGACCGCCATCCCCTCCAGCACCTCGGCATAGGTGTTGGCGGAGGCACTGCCGGACAGCGTGACCTGACGGCTGGCGCCATAGCTCACCTCGATCCCGGTACTGCCCAGCATCGACCGTCCGCCGACGAGCTGGATCGGGTGATCGGCGAAGGCCAGCCGGTCCGTCGCGGCGCCACCGGTCAGGGTGATGGTGGCCCCGCCCATCATCGGGCTGTCCACATCGGTGATCGTGGCGTCGTGGACGACGTCCGCGCTCGCCTGTCCGGTAGCCGCACCCGGCGAGGCGACCAGCTGCAGGCGCGGCGCGTCATTCACCGCGGCGACGCTGACCCTGAAGGGCTGCTGCGTGGTGGTGGTGCTGTCCCCATCCTGCACGGTGGCGCTCAGCGTGAGGCTCACCGTGCCGTTCCAATCGGCGGGCGGCCGAAGGTGCAGGCCGGTGAGGTCCGCCGGGCGCAGGGCCACGCTGCCATCGGGCTGCGCTGTACCGGCGGTGAGGCTGAAGCCAGCCGGCAGCCCCGAGAGCACAAGGCCATTGATTGTTTCCGACCCATCGGTATCGCGGAGTCCAGCGGTGAGGCTGAGCGCCACCGTCTGGTCCTCGGTGCCGGTGGCGGCGGGCGTGACCAGCAGCGCCGCATCGGCCACCGGCAGTACCGTGATGGGCAGGATGGCGCTGCTCGATGCCTCCGCCCCAGTGGCGCCTTCGCGTGAGAATGCGGTGATGGTCAGCGCCATGGCGCCGGCGAAATCGGCCGGGGGCGTCAGGTTGACCGAGGCTGCTTCCGCCGGCGTCAGGGTCCAGGTTCCGTTGGTCGCACGGATGCCCGCCGACAGCGTCGCACCGGTGGGCATGCCCGAGACGGTGAAGCGCGCGATGCTCTCCGAACCGTCCGCATCCACCAGCGTGGCAGCGATGGGCAGGCGCAGCGCCGTGTCCTCGGTGCCGATCAGGCCGGTAAACGCGATGGCGGGCGCATCGGCCGCGGGGTCCACCGTCACCGCCATTTGCAGGTACGTCGCACTGCGGCTGCCATCGGATTCCACCGCCGTCACCGCAAAATCCAGCCGCATCGTGCCGGCATAGTTGGGGGGCGCGGTGACGGTGAGGCCGGGCAGGTCGGCGCCGGCAATGGACCAGCTGCCATCGCCGTTCCGGGACCCGGCTGAGAAGCGGGCACCGGCGGGCACGCCCGTCACGACGACGACGAGGCTTTCGGAACGATCCGTGTCGGTCAGCCGTGCCACGATTTCGACCGCGATCGGCTGGTCCTCGGCACCGCGCGCGGTGGTCGGCGCATCGGCGAGCGGCGCGTCCGCCACGCCGGCCACGGCCACGCGGAAAGCCACCTGGGTGCTCGCCACCTCGGCGGTCGAGCGTTCCATGGCATGGGCCGTCATGGTCAGCGCCATGCTGCCGGACCAGTCGAGCGGCGGCGTGACCGTGAGCCCGCCGATCTGGCCGGGCGTCAGCGTCCAGCTGCCATCGCCATTGTTGATGCCTGCGGAAAGCCGCGCCCCTTCCGGTAGCCCGGCAATGACGATGGACATCGTCTCGGACCCGTCGGTGTCCTGCAGGGCGGCCGAGAGGTTCAACGCGATGGGCTGGTCCTCGCGCCCCGTCGCATCCATGGCGCTTGCGCTGGGTGCATCGGCGCTGGCCGCGGCCGTCACCGTGACCCCGCGGGAGACGCTGGCCTCCGCGCCGTTGCTCGCCTCGCGCATGGTGGTGGTCACCGTCAGGCCGAAGCTGCCATGTGCATGGAGTGGCGGGATCATCCGCACATCGCCAAGTGCGTCGGGGGAGATGGTCCAGGTGCCGTTGCCACCGTCGCGAATGCCTGCGCCGGGGGCGATGGTGGCACCCCGTGGCAGGCCGGAGATGGTCACGGCCACCAGCGTCTCGCTGCCATCGGCATCGCCAGGTGCCAGGGTGAGGTTGAGCGGGATCGCCCGATCCTCGATGCCGGCATCCGGGCGCGGATTCGCAGCGGCGCCATCGGCCACTGCTTCGAAGCGCACGGCCACGCTCGAGCGGGTGGTGGCCACATCGCCTGTCGCCTCCACCGCCACGGCGGTGACGGTGAGCTTGATCTCGCCGGCGAAATCGGCCGGCGGGATGACCGTCAGATCCTTGAGTTCATCCGGGCGCAGCACCCAGATTCCCGTCTCGCCATCCTGCGTGCCCGCAGTCAGGCGCCCGCCGCTTGGGACGCCCTCGACCCGGATGCCGAGCGTCTCCCGCCCGCCATGCGAGTCTTGCAGTTCCGCCCTGATGATCAGTCGGGCACTGCCGTCTTCCTGCGCGGCCCCTGCCGCGAGGGTGAGCGCCGGGGCATCGGCACGGAAGTGCGGAGGGTCCGCGCGGCTGCTGTCGGTTCCGCCACCCTTGGCGTCGATGGTCACAGTCAGCCGGCTATCCGCTGTCGCGGTGTCGCCCCCGTCTTCCACGGTGACGGCCTGAATTCGCAGCGTAAACACGCCGCTTGTTCGCGCGGGTGGGCGGATCTCCAGGCCTGGCAGGTCCTCGGCCCGGAGCAGCCAGGCGCCTTGACCGGCCGGCGTCCCGGCCGACAAGGCGAAGCCCGCCGGCACGTCACGCACCCAGACATGCGTGGTTTCAGATCCGTCGAGATCGACCGGTCTCGCAGAAATCGGGAGCCTGGCCCAACCGACGCCGTGCCCGAGGCCTTGATGCTCCTGGACCTGCACGTTCTCGACGTTGAGCCTCGGCTGATCGGCGACGCCGCGCGGGTCCACCAGGATGGAACCCGTGATCGCCGCCCGCACGCCGCCGGTATCCTCCACCTCGGCG
Source organism: Roseomonas sp. (assembly GCA_046593435.1). GTDB lineage: Bacteria > Pseudomonadota > Alphaproteobacteria > Acetobacterales > Acetobacteraceae > Plastoroseomonas. The sequence continues at coordinate 870 of JBKJNV010000373.1, read as the reverse complement.
CGCACGGTCAGGCGCACCGCCACATCGCTGTCGGCCGGCATGGTGATGGTGATGCCGCGCAGCTGGTCCGCCGAAACCTTCCAGGTGCCGCCACCACCCTCCAGGGGCTTGCCGCTCGCGTCACGCAGCACGGCCCCTTCGGGCACGCCCTCAATGATGACGGCCCCCACCAGCCGCTCCGAGCCATCGCGGTCGAGCAAGGCTGGCGCGAGGGCGAGCGCGATCGGCATATCCTCGTCGCCGCGCGCCGTGGTCTCCCATGACGTGGTGTCGATCACGGCCGTTACCCGCACCGGGAAGCTCACGGTCGTCAGCGCCTGCCGCCCGCCATCCTGTTCCTGGGCGACAGCGCTGACGCTGAGTTGCATGGTGCCCGCGAAGTCGCGCGGTGGGGTGATGGTGGCGATGGAAGCTTCCGCGGCCGTCAGCGACCAGCTGCCCGGGCCGCGATAGGTGCCGGCGGAGAGCGTAGCACCTGCCGGCAGGCCGGACACGATGAAGGAGAGCCGTTCGGACCCGTCGACATCGGCCAGCCGCGCGCTGAGGTCGAGCGGAATGACGGTGTCTTCCACACCCGTGGCGCCGACGCGCACCCAGATGGGTGCATCGGCCACGGCATCCACCCGCACGGCCAGCGGCGCCGCGGCACTCTCCGCGCGGCTGCCATTGGGTTCCTCGGCGATGGCGGTGACGCGCAGCGTGAAATCGCGGTCCGAATTCACCGGCGGTGTGATGGTGAGCGTGGATGCCGCTGCCGCGCTGACCACGACAGAGCCGTCGGGCTCGCGCGACAAGGTCACGCCGCCGGCGCGCACCGTGGCGCCCTCCGGCACGTCCAGCAACCGGAAGCCGGTGATGCGTTCGGAACCA
>JBKJNV010000384.1:0-3037 GCA_046593435.1 Roseomonas sp. | reverse complement strand
CTGAGGATGAAGCCTCGGGCAGTGCGCAAGCAGATGTTGACCCTGCGCCAGCGGAGTTCGCGTCCGACGACGACGCTGAAGGTGTCGCAGGGAACGACGACCTTGTGAATGATGATCGGTTCTCTGCCGAACCCGATCCGCCCCCTGATCCCGGCGAGCCACCGCTAGCGGCAGATGCCGCCGATGCCGTCCCCGTTGTCGATGCCGCCAACATTCGGGCCGAGGCGATGGCCCATGCCCGCGCAGTTGTCGATCTCTGCCGTCTCGCCGGGCAGCCGCAGATGGCAGGCCGGTTCCTTGAGCGCGACACCGGTCTCGACGAGGTCCGCGCCGCTCTCCTGGCCCACCGTGCCGAGACGGAACCCGACATCTCCGCCGTCCATCCACAGCCCGGCCGCCCGTCAGGCGCGCGCCCATGGGGCGACGTCATCGCCCGTACCTTCCGTCTGAAAGGATAGAACCATGCCCACTCTTACCGAAACCCAGCACGCGGGCGGCTTTCTCGTCTGGGAAGCGCTCCGCGACTATTGCCGCAGCACGGTAATCCTCGCCTCGGGCGACCTCCAGCCCGGCACCATTCTGGGTAAGATCACCGCCTCAGGCAAATACGCGGCCCATGATCCTGCGGCATCGAACGGCACACAGACGGCCGCTGCCATCCTGTGGGACAGTGTCGATGCCACCGGCGGTGACAAGAATGCCGTCGTGCTGATCCGCGGCCCCGCCATCGTCAATCAGTATGAGATCACCATCCTCGGCACGCCGACAGCGCCGCAGATCGCCGCTGCCCATGCCGCGTTGCTGACGCTCGGCATCCTCGTCCGCTAACCCCCAAAATCAGGAGGCACCCCATGGCCACCATGGACATCTTCGAAGGCGATGCCTTCTCGATCATCAAACTCACTCGTGCGCTGGAAAACATCCCCTAAAAGCCGGCTACCCTGTCGGGATCAAGCCTGTTCGGGCCACGCAGCGTTCGCTCGCGCACCGTCGTCATCGAGAGCCGCGACGGCACACTGTCGCTGATCCCGTTCTCCGAACGCGGCTCGGCCTATGACCAGCAGTCCCCCGAACGCCGCGATGTTCGCGCCTTCGTCTGCCGCCAGTTCAAGAAGCAGGACGTCATCTGGGCCTCGGAAATCCAGCAGGTGCGCGACTTCGGTTCCGAAAGCGCTACCCAGCAGGTGCAGGCCGAAGTCGCCCGCAAACTCGGCCGCCTGCGCAACGAAGCCGAGACCACCTTCGAATATCACCTCTTCAATGGCATCCAGGGGCTGGTAAAGGACCCGCGTGATGGGGCCACGGTGATCAACTACTTCACCGAGTTCGGCATCGCCCCGGCGGCGGAAGTGGATTTCGACCTCGACAACGCCACCCCGGCGTCCGGCGCGCTGCGCAAACGCTGTCAGGCGCTGATCGAAAGCGTCGAGGACACGATGGGCGGCCTCGCCACTGGCGCCATCGCGCTGCGCGCTGAGTGTGGCTCGGCCTTTTTCGCCGATCTGGTGGCCCACAAGGAGATGCGAGAGACCTACCTCAACACCGCCGCCGCCGCCGATCTGCGGTCGCGCATCGCTGACGAGGTCAGCTTCGGCGGCATCACCTTCCGCCGCTACCGGGGCGGGGCGGGCTTCGGCGTGGCAACCGACAAGGCCGTGTTCTACCCTGAAGCCATCGACGGGCTCTTTGAGATCTACCACGCCCCCGCCGACACCTTCGAGACGGTCAACACTCTGGGCCAGCCGCTTTACGCCCGCATGATCCCCGACCGGGATCGCGACGAATGGGTGCGGTTGGAGATCGAAAGCAACCCGCTGCCGATCTGCACCCGCCCGCAGGTTCTGCGGTCAGCACGGCGGACGTGATGAATGCCTTCGCTGTTGCCGTCGAGATGCTGTTCGCCGATCCGAACATCGGCGTGGAGGCGATCTACACATCCGACGGCGGCGCGCCCGTTCTGGTGCGCGTCGTTGCTCTGCGCGCCGATGCCGTCACCGAATTCGGCGACGCGCGGCTCTGGTCTGAAACCACGCGCATCGACCTGCGTGTGGCCGAGGTGCCAAACCCGCGCCCCGGCGACCGCATCGAGATCGACAGCGACACCTTCCTCATTCAGGGCGAGCCCGTCCGCGATCGCGAGCGGCTGGTCTGGACAGTGCAACTGAGGCCAGCCTGACATTCAAGCCGATCAGGGCACCGAGACCGCTTCTGGTCTCGCGGCCGGGGATCGGATCAAGTGAAGCGCTTCATTGCGTCGTGAAATGACTTGGAGATGCCGTCCCAAGCTGCCTGAAAGCCCGTGCGCATGTCATTCCACGCATCGTCACTGGCGTTCTGGGCTTCCTTCATCTTGACCTGTGCCTCGTCGCGCATCCTCAGCATCTCATCGAGCTGCTTTTCGTATGCTATCCGAGCATCAGCCTGGGCCCCCTTTGCCTTGGCTTGCATTTTTTCAATGTCTGCGGTCCATTCATCGACCTTGGCCTTCATCTTGTCGGCGTATGCGCTGCGATCAGTCATGGTTTCCTCCAAAGTTCGTGTGTTGCTGAAGTGGCCACGAAATTCCTGCAAACAAGCGCTGCTGGAAAATCGAGTGTCGCATGAAGCTGAAACTCGACGTCCATCCCGATATCGCAGCCATGATGGCGGCCGAAGTGGCGGCCGGGGAGCGCGCCGTGTCGACCGCGATGCGCGAGGCCGGAACCAGCCTGAAATCCGCCTGGCGGGGCCAGATTACCGGCGCTGGTCTCGGCGCGCGGCTCGGAAACTCCATCCGCCTCGCGAGTTTCCCGAAGTCCGGCGACAGCCTGAATGCGGCGGCGCTGGTCTGGTCCAACGCGCCGGTGATCATCGGCGCGCATGACACTGGCCCGCTGATCCGCTCGAAGAACGGCTTCTGGTTGGCGATCCCCACTCCGGCTGCTGGGAAAAGCACGAAAGGTGGGCGCATAACGCCGGGCGAATGGGAACGTCGCACCGGATTGCGCCTGCGGTTCATCTACCGCCGTCGCGGGCCGAGCTTGCTGGTCGCCGAGGG
>JBKJNV010000381.1:0-4095 GCA_046593435.1 Roseomonas sp. | reverse complement strand
TCCCCAGCGTCTGGGACCGCATGAAGTTGCCGAGGGTGGTGCTGCAGTCGAACGGTTCGGTAGCGGAGATGACCTGTCCACCCAGCCGCTCGACCTCAGCCAGGTGGCTCAGGGCCTGTTCGAGGTTGCGTCCGAAACGGTCATAGCGGTAGGTCACGATGGTGCTGATCACGCCGTCACGGACCAGCTGCATGAGGTCCTTGTCGGAGGAGACGATGGTCACGCGGCCACCTTCCTCGGTGAAGGCGCGGGCATAGGTCGCGATCAGGTCATCGGCCTCGTACCCGACAAGCTCGATCTGCGCGACGCCCACCGCTTCCGTCGCCTCGCGGATCAGCAGGAATTGCGGCACCAGTTCGGGCGGAGCTTCCGGGCGCTGCGCCTTGTAGCCGGGGTAGATGGTGTTGCGGAACGTCATCCGACCGGCGTCGAACACCACCGCGATATGGGTGCCGATATGCTTTTGCAGGAACTGGGTCAGCATCTGCGTGAAGCCGAAGACGGCATTCACATGCGTCCCGTCCGGCCGGGTCATCGGCGGCAGCGCGTGGTAGGCGCGGAAGATGTAGCCCGACCCATCCACCAGGATCAGGTGGCGTTCGGCTGGCTCGGTTCCGGGCAGCGCCGGCTCAGTGGTGGCCATCGTCGCCCGCGCCATCCTTCAGCACATAGGTGATCGAGCAATACGGGCAGGTGACCTCGTGCTCCACGATGCGCAGCCACACGCGCGGATGGCCCGAGGCGCCGGCGACCTCCCCATCGCAGGGCACCGCGCGGCGGTCGACCGCGATGCGCTGGTCGGGCGTGACACCGGCGATCGCCTTCGGGGTGTAGCCGGTCTGGTTCGGGTCGCGCATGGCATTCCTCGGGGCGGGCGGGCATCGGCGTCGGGCGGCACCATAATCAGGGAAGCCCGTCGCAGCCAGGGGCGGAGGGGGCCTAACGGATGGGTTCCAGCCCCGCGCCGCGGATCGCGTCCACCACCTCCGGCCCGGCCAGGAAGGCAATCAGCGCACGCCCGGCTGTCGCCTGTTCCGCACGGGCGCCAATCCCGGCCGAGAAGATCGTCGCCTGCTGCACCGAAGGCGGCAGCACGCCGATGAAATCCAGCCCCGCGATCGGCAGCAACTCGCTCACCTGCTGCAAGCCCAGTTCGGCATCGCCGCGCGCGACCACCGCGCCCACGCGCTCGCTCAGGATGCGGCGCGCCTTGGGCCCGATCTCGGCTTCCAGCCCCATCCGCGGCAGCAGCGTCTGCGCGAAGTAGACCCCGCTCGCGCTTGCCGAATAGGCGATGGAATTGGCCTCGCGCAGGGCGCGGACAAAACCTTCCTCGGTGGAGATGTCCCACCGCCGCGCGCCAGCGCGCACGCTCATCCCGATCAGGCTGCGGACCAGGTCGGTGCGGCTGCCCGGCGCCGCGTGCCCTGCCGTGATCAGCGCATCGAGTGCCGGCGCGGCCAGGATCATCACATCGGCCATCTCGCCGCGCGCGAGGCGCACCGGGATGGCGTCCGGCGCATTGCCCATCGAGGCACCCTGGATCACGACGATGCGATGCCCCGTCGCGCGTTCGAATTGCGGCGCGACCTGACGAAAGGGCTCGAAGAAGGCGCCCGAGATCATCACTCGGATCTCGGCCGCACGGGCCAGGCCCGGCGCCAGTAGCAGTGCGGCCAGCAGGAGCCGCCGCAGTATCATCGCCGTCATGCCCGGTTTCCCTATCCCTCAGCCGCCGATGATAAGCCCGAGAACCGCGCCAAGCGCCAGCATCCACAGGGGTGAAAAATTCGTCCGCCACACGAAGGCGGCACTCGCCACCGTCATCGCGATCCAGCCCATGCCATGCGCGGCGGCGGTCTCCGCGATGGTGATGCCCCCGGCCAGGATCAGCCCAACCGCGAGCGGGACCAGCCCGCCATTGATCGCCTTCAGCGCCGGATGCCCCTTCAGCCGATCTGCGACGCCTCCGATGAAGAAGGCGAGCATACCGGCCGGCAGCAGCATCCCCGCCGTCGCGGCCGCGAGCCCCGGCAGGCCCGCGATCCAGTAGCCGAACAGGCTGACCGCCAGCACATTCGGCCCTGGTGCGGCCTGGGCGAGGGCAAAGAGCTGGCCGAAGGTGCGGTCATCCAGCCAGCCGTGAATATCGACCAGCTGGCGGTGGATCTCGTTCAGCGACGATGTCGCCCCGCCCACGGCGATCAGCGAGATGGTCGCGAAGACGAAGAACAGGCCCCAGACCATCAGCGCGCCACCACCCGCACCTGCCGGCGCCAGGCGCAGAAGATGCCCACCGGCCCGAGACCCAGGATGATCAGCGGCAGCGGCACTCGCCACCAAAACGCCATCACCGCGGCGAGGATGCCGAGTGCAACCATCTCCGGCGGCGGCTTCAGCCGCGAGCCCATCTTGATCGCGGTGCCGATCACCATCCCCGCCGCGGCTGCCGCAATCCCCTGCATCAGCGCACCGATGCGCGGCACCTGGCCATAGGCTTCATAGAAACTCGCGAGCAGCAGCAGGATGCACAGCGGCCCGATATAGAGCCCGGCGGAAGCGCACAGGGCGCCAGCAAAACCGTGGAAGCGCCGCCCGATCATCACCGCCGCATTGCCGACATTGGGCCCAGGGAGCACCTGGCCCAGGCCCAGCACCTCGGCGTATTCGCGCTCGGTGAGCCAGCGCCGCTCCTCGACGATGATGCGCCGCGCCCAGGCCGCGACGCCGCCAAAGCCGAACAGCCCGGCCTTGGCATAGCCCAGGAACAGCGCGCCCCGTGTTGGAACAATCGTGGTTGGAACCACAGTCTCGCTCATCGAATCCGCCCTGCAACCATGCGCAGCCAAGGACCGATCCGCCCCCTTCGCAAGCCCCCGGGGGTGCGCCATGCTCAGCTCGCAGGGAGAACGACAATGAACAATGCAATCCGCGCCGCCGCCGTGGCCGCCGCCCTGCTGCCCGGCGCCGCCCCTGCACAGGAGCCGCTCAGCCTCGCCCGCTGGGGCAGCTTCCATGTCGGCGGGCGAGAGGTGGTGGTCGCCGGCCAGCCGATCCGGGAGGTGCTGTTCACCCCCGGCGGCGTGCCCGCGCGCGTCGATCCGAATGGCACCTACCTCATGGGCGGGATGTACGCGCAGTACATGGTCCCCGCCCCTCAGCGCGGCCGCGTGCCGTTGCTGCTATGGCATGGCGGCGGCCTGACCGGCGTGACCTGGGAGACGACGCCCGATGGGCGCGAGGGCTGGCAGCATTTTTTCCTCCGCCGCGGCTGGGCCACCTACGTCAGCGACGCGGTCGAACGCGGCCGCGCCGGCTGGTCGCAGATCCCCGAGCAGACCGGCGGGCAGGCGCTGACGCTGACCCTGGACAATCCCTATGAGCGGTTCCGGATCGGAGCGGGCCAGGGCTCCTACCGCCGGCAGGAGCTGCTGCCCGGCAACCAGTTCCCCGCCGACCGTGAGAGCTACCTGAACTTCATGCGCCAGATCGTGCCACGCTTCACCACGACCGATGCGCTCGCCCTTGATGCCTACCTGGCCTTGCTGGACCGCGTCGGGCCCTCGGTGGTGATGGTGCACAGCCAGGCGGGGCTGTTCGGCTGGCGCGCGGCGCAGGAGCGCCCCGAGGCGGTCCGCGCGCTGGTGCTGGTCGAACCCGCTGCCGTGGGCGACCCGGCCAAGGTCGCCGCCCTGCGCAACATCCCCATCCTGTTGATGTATGGCGACTACATCGCGGGCGATCCGCGCTGGCCCACCATCCGCGCCAATGGCATCCGCTTCGCCGAGGCGGTGCGCGCGGCTGGTGGCAGCGTCGATGTGGTGGACCTGCCCGAGCGCGGCATTCGCGGCAACAGCCACATGATCATGATGGACCGCAACTCCGACCAGGTGGCGGGGCTGGTGCAGGATTGGCTGGTCGCCAAGGGATTGTGGCAGTGATCTCCGGCGCCTGAGTCCCGGCGCAACACTCCCGGCCGCCCGGCGTTGATCCCCCGACACGAGGGGAGGCATGGCGCATGGCGGATGGCACGCGGGACGGCACGGTCTTCTCCTCCGACGTCCCCGCCCGGCTCGACCGCCTGCCATGGGCGCG
>JBKJNV010000100.1:0-2790 GCA_046593435.1 Roseomonas sp. | reverse complement strand
TCAGCTATGCCGACACCACCGCCGGCGTCACGGTGAACCTCGCCGGCGGGCGCGGGGGCAGCACCGCCGCGGGCTTCAATGATTCGATCGCGGCGGAGTTCGAGGCGGCCCTGGGCGGCAGCGGCAATGACAGCCTCGTCGGTACCGGCGCATCCGAATCCCTCTATGGCGGCGGCGGCGGCGACACGCTCGCGGACATCGGGGGCGGCGGCAACTGGCTGGACGGCGCGGCCGGCAATGACAGCCTGATCGCCGGGCCCGGCAATGACACGCTGCTGGGTGGGGCGGATAGCAATCTCATCGTGGCCGCGGGCGGTGCCGACAGCATCCTGGGCGGCGGCGGCGCTGACAGCGTCGTGGCCGGGGAAGGCGATGATCGCATCGGGGTCAATGGCCTGGCCCTTGGCCGCATGACGCTCGATGGCGGCGCCGGCAGTGACACGCTGGACCTTCGCGCCGGGGCCTGGGTGGTGGGCGCGAGCGGCGGCTTCACCACCTACAGCTTCGATGATGGCTCCGGCGGCGCGCCGGACAGCGTGGTGTGGACCACGGGCATCGAGCAGGTGATCTGCTTCTACCCCGGCACCCTGATTGCCACGCCCGATGGCCCGCGCGCGGTGGAATCCCTGGCAATCGGCGATCGCGTGCTTACCCATGAAGGCGCGGCCGCGCCGGTGCGCTGGATGGGGCGGCAGACCGTCTCGACCCGCTTCGGGGACCCGATGCGCGTCCTTCCCATCCGCATCATGGCCGGCGCGCTGGGCGAGGGCCTGCCGCTGCGCGACCTGCTGGTCTCGCCCGACCATGCCATCCTGGTGGGCGGCGTGCTGGTCCAGGCCGGCGCGCTGGTCAATGACGCGACCATCCTGCGGCAGCGCGCGGTGCCGGAGCGCTTCACCTACCACCATGTCGAATTGGCGACCCATGCCTTGATCCTGGCCGAGGGCGTGCCGGCCGAAACCTTCGTTGACAATGTCGACCGCGGCGCCTTCGACAATTGGGCCGAGCATGAGGCGCTCTACGGTCATCTGCCCTCCATTGCGGAGATGCGGCGGCCCCGCGCCAAGGCGCGACGCCAGGTGCCGGCGCGGATCCTGGCCATGCTCGATGCCCGGGCCGGGCTGCGCGCGGCCGGATAGAGCGTGATGCGTTGAGGCGGAACGCCGAAAACGCTGAATCACGCGACCCAACAAAGGCTGCGTGATGCGTTGAGGCGGAAACGCCGAGAACGCTGAATCACCAGACCCAACAGAGGCTTGGGTAGGCTGGGTCAGCGCATGCGAACGCTCCATGCCCTCGCGCGCGCGCCGTTCATCCGGACCGCGTGCTGCGCGCTCCGGCGACGGCCTGGTCTGCACATGGCCGGGCGGGCGGGATCGGCGGTAGAACGGCGCGATGCGGACGATTCTCAAGGCCTTCGCGGCGGCGCTGGCGGCGCTGCTGGTCTATGTCGCCATCGAGCATGGGGGCGATGATCCGCGCGGCCTCCCGTCCGTCTCGGGCGGCGCGCCCGGCATCGGCACGGCCATGCGCGGGCGGGCGCATGTGATCGACGCCGATACGCTCGACATCGCCGGGGTGCGGATCCGGCTGCATGGTATCGATGCGCCGGAGCGCGACCAGAACTGCACCCGCTCGGGCTTTGCCTGGCCGTGCGGGCACCAGGCGAGTGCGGCGCTCACCGGCCTGGTCGCGGGCCGCGAACTGCGCTGTGAGCCGCGCGACCGGGACCGCTACGGCCGTGTGGTCGCGGTCTGCTGGATGAATGATGTCGACGTGAACCGCTGGCTGGTGGACCAGGGCTGGGCGCTGGCCTACCGGCGCTTCTCGACAAGCTATGTCGGGGCGGAGGACGCCGCCCGGCAGGCCCGGCGCGGGATATGGATCGGCAGCTTCGAAACGCCGGAGGATTACCGGCGCAACCAGCCCGAACGCCGCCGGTTCTGACCGGCTATTCCGCGAGGCTCCGGTTCTGCTTGAGCAGCCAGAACCCGATTGCGATGGACCCCGCCAGCAGCACGGCCGCGAGGCTCAACTGCCAGACCCCGTCCACCCTGATCCCCTTGCCGAGCAGGGCGAAGATGATGGTCTGCGGCAGGTAGCCCAGCGCGGAGGCGGCCAGGAATGGCAGCACCGCGATGCCGCTCATGCCCGCCAGCAGGTTGAGGGCCAGGTTGTTCCCGATCGGCAGCAGCCGCAGCGCGAGTGTGGCCGAGAAGGGGGCACCCGCGAGCTGGTCGCGCAGCGGGCGCAGCCGGTGGCCGAAGCGCCCGGCGAGGCGCCGTTCGGCCCAGCCGCGCCCGATCAGCCGCGCCCACGCGAAGGCCACCGCACAGCCGCCGAGCTGGGCGATCAGCGCGAGTGCGGTGCCGATCAGCGCGCCGAAGGCGTATCCCGCCAGGAAGGCGATGCCCTGGCGCGGGGCGCCGGCCGCGGTGAGTGCGACCCCGATCAGGAGGAAGACAGCCTCACCGCGCAGCCCGTCATCGCGGATGTGCTGGTCCACCCAATCCGTGCCGGGGGCTGCACCAAGCATGCGCAGCAGCAGCCCGGCGCCGACCAGCCCGGCAATCATGATGGCGAGCTTGGCAAGCGCGCGGCGGCGCGCGTGCCAGTCTGGCGCCAGGTCCGGCGCGGGGCTCACGGCTCAAGGATGGGGCGTTTGCCGCGGCGCTGCAGCCAGGCCATGCCGATGATGTCGAGGATCGAGACCGCGAGGCGGTCGAGCGTGCCGTAGTTGGATGTCCCCCGCGTGCGCGGGCGGTGGTTCACCGGCTCGCTGATCACCAC
>JBKJNV010000085.1:0-4123 GCA_046593435.1 Roseomonas sp. | reverse complement strand
GCCGTCCGCGGTCGCGAAGGCGCCGTAGGGGCAGATGGAGGGGTGCGCGAGGCCGATGCGCGGCGGTGGCGCGCCGGTGCCTTCCTCGAACAGCAGCGGCACGTTCATCAGATCCGCCATACCGTCGAACAGGGAGACGGCGATGCCCGCCCCCTGCCCCGTGATGCCGCGCGCGATCAGCGCTTCCAGCACGGCGGCGTGCGCGTTCATCCCGCAAGTGACGTCGCAGAGCGAGACGCCGACGCGGCCCGGGCCCTCGGCGCGGCCGGTGACGGCGCAGAGGCCCGATTCCGCCTGGACCAACAGGTCATACGCCTTCATGGACGCGTATTCGCCGTGGCTGCCATAGCCCGAAATATCCACCGTGATCAGGCGGGGGTGCTTCGCGCGCAGATCGGCGGAGCCAAGGCCGGCGCGCTGCATCGCACCAGGGGCGAAGTTCTGGATGAAGACATCCGCGCGCCCGATCAGCGTCTCGAGCAGTGTCCGGTCGACGGCGTCGCGCAGGTCGATGGTCACCGATTCCTTGCCGCGGTTGAGCCAGACGAAATAGCTCGACTGGCCCTTGGCGGCGCGGTCGTAGCCGCGGGCGAAATCGCCCTCGCGCCGCTCGATCTTGATGACGCGGGCCCCCGCATCGGCAAGGCGCATCGAGCAGGTCGGGGCGGCGACCGCTTGCTCCATCGCGATGACGAGGAGGCCGGCGAGGGGTTTTGACTGCGCGTTCATGATGAGGGTTGTCCCAAGGCGCGCCAGGTCTGTCGAGACGGCACCTTCGGCTCCGTGCTTGCCCATTTAATAGCAAATCGCTATGATCTGACGATGAAGCCGGTTCGCTATACGGTCGATGCCGCCAAAGACCTGAAGCGCCACGGCAATGTCGCAGACAGGATCAGGCGAGCGATAGCAGCGCATGCGGCGGATGATGCCGCACATTCGAACAATATCCGGCCCCTCGTCGGTACGAAGGCGAAGCGCCTGCGCGTGGGTGATTTCCGCGTGATCTTCGAGGAGACCGAGGAGCAGATCCTTGTCACGAAGATCGGACCGCGCGGCAGTGTCTACGAATGAAGGATGCGATGATGGGCGATACCGTGACGATGAGTCGGCAGGCGTATGAGGACCTTGTCGATGCCCGCGACCATGCGCTGGCGATGCGGGAGGTCGCCGCGGGCGCCATGGAGGTGTTGTCCGAGGCGGAGATGGACGACTATCTGGCCGCCGCCACGCCGCTCGCCTTTTGGCGGCGAAAGCGCGGGCTGACGCAGGCCGCGATGGCCGAGAGCCTGGGGATTTCGCAGCCCTATTGGGCGCAGATCGAGAATGGGCGGCGCAGCGGCACCATCCTTCTCCTGGCCAAGGCGGCCAAGATCATGCGGCTGCGGATGGAGGATCTTGTCGCGGACTGATCCGTCCTCGGCGTTGCCGCATTCGACCGAGGCGGCTGAGCGCGCGATACTCTCGGAAGATGTCCCGGTATTGCCACCAGCCCCACACCGTAAAGGCAGCGGCGGCCAGAACGACGACGCAGTGCAAAATCGCATCGCCGAGATTGTTGTCCGGCGAAGTAGCGCGGAGAACCAGGTCGGGAAAAGCCAGCGCGATCTTGATGCGCAACCCGGTCCACATGATTGTGGAAAGGGTCAGGCCTAAAGTCCTGCCGTAGGGTGCCGCCATCAATAGCTGCGCGGCATGCCCAGCACGTGCTCGCCGATGTAGCTCAGGATCATGTTCGTGCTGATCGGGGCCACCTGGTACAGCCGCGCCTCACGATATTTGCGCTCGATGTCGTATTCCTCGGCGAAGCCGAAGCCGCCATGGGTCTGGATGCAGGCCTCGCCCGCCGCCCAGGCGGCATCGGCGGCGAGCATCTTGCCCATGTTCGCTTCCTCGCCGCAGGGCAGGCCGGCCTCGAATTTCGCCAACCCCTTCTGCACCACGGCCTCGGCCGCGCGCATCTGGGCATAGGCCTTGGCGATGGGGAATTGCACGCCCTGATTCTGCCCGATCGGGCGGCCGAACAGCACGCGTTCCTTCGAGTACGCGACCGAGCGTTCGGTGAACCACTTGGCATCGCCAATGCTCTCGGCCGCGATCAGCAGCCGCTCGGCATTCATGCCATCAAGGATGTAGCGGAAGCCGCGGCCCTCCACGCCCACGAGGTTCTCGGCGGGGACCACCATGTTGTCGAAGAACACTTCGCAGGAATTGTGATTCATCATCGTGCGGATCGGGCGGATGGTCAGGCTTTTGCCGACGACCGAGCGCATGTCGACGATGAAGGTGGACAGCCCTTCGGTCTTCTTCGCCACCTGGTCGCGCGGGGTGGTGCGCGCGAGCAGCAGCATCAGGTCGGAATGCTCGGCGCGGCTGGTCCAGATTTTTTGGCCGTTGACGATGTAGTTGTCGCCCTCCCGCCGGGCAGTCGTGCGCAGCGCGGTGGTGTCGGTGCCCGAGGTCGGCTCGGTGACGCCGAAGGCCTGGAGGCGGAGTTCGCCGGTTGCGATCTTGGGGAGATAGGCCTGCTTCTGCGCGGCACTGCCGTGCTTGAGGATGGTGCCCATGATGTACATCTGCGCGTGGCAGGCGGCGCCATTGCTGCCCGACGAATGCACCGTCTCGAGGATCGCGGCGGCCGCTGACAGCGGCAGGCCGGCGCCGCCGAATTCCTCGGGGATCAGGGCGCCGAGATAGCCGGCCTCGGTCAGGGCGGTGACGAATTCGGTCGGGTAGCCGCGGCGGGCATCGAGCGCGCGCCAGTATTCGCCGGGGAAGCGGGCGCAGAGTTTTGCGACCTCTGCGCGGATTTCGGCGTGCGGGTCGGCGGCGATCAGGGGCTGGTCCATCATCATCTCCTCGGTGGCCTTGGATTAGGTGCGAGGGTCGCCGCTGTCCAGGGTCAGGGCAGCACCGCCGCGAGCGAGGTCTTCACGATGATCGCCGCCGGGCCGGGGGCACGCAGCGCGGCTTCAATCGCCGGGAAATCCGCCTCGGTCGTCGCGACCGTCACGGGGACGTGGAAGGCCGCGGCCCATGTCGCGAAATCAGGGTTGATGAGGTCCGTGCCCGAGACGCGCCCCGGGTGGGTGCGTTCCTGATGGATGCGGATGGAGGCGTAGCTGCCATTGTCGGAGAGCACCATCTTGATGGCCGCGCCGCGCGCCACGGCCACGGCCAATTCGCCACCCGTCATCAGGGCGCCGCCATCGCCCAGGGCGCAGATGACGGTGCGGTCGGGGTGGCGCAGCGCGGCCGCGACGGCGGCGGGCATGCCGAAGCCCATGGCACCCGAGATGGGTGCGAGAAGTCGCTGGGGCGGCACCCAGGGAAGCTTGCGATAGAAGGGCGCGCCGAAGGTTCCGGCGTCGAGCGTGACGATGGCGTCAGGCGGTGCGACGCGGTGGATGAGGGAAGCGACCTTTGCGAAGGCGATGCCGTCATCGAAGGTCTTGGCACTGACCTGGCTGTCGGCGGTCTGCAGGTCGCGCAGGCGCTTGTTCCAGCCGGCTCGGGTGGAGGGCACGCTGGCGGGCATGTCGAGCAGGGCATGCGTGAGCGCGAGCGCGTCGGCTGCGAGTGCGGTCTCGGCGGGGAAATGCCAGCCGAGGAAGCGTGCATCGGCGCAGACATGGATCAGGCGTTGCCCGGCCGCGGGCCAGGTCCAGCCTTGCGAGGTGATGTCGGTCAGGCGGGTGCCGAGTGCGAGGACCAGGTCAGCTTCGGCGAAGGCGGCGCGCTGCGCGTCCGGATTGCGCAGGCCGAGGTCGCCGGCATAAAGCGGGTGCGCGTTGGGAAACAGGTCCTGCCGGCGGAAGCTGACCGCAACCGGCAGGTGCCAGCGTTCGGCGAGGGCGAGCAGCGCACCCCGCCCGCCGGGGGCTTCAAAGCCATGGCCGGCAAGAAGTATCGGCCGCTCGGCGCGGCACAACGCCTCGGCAATCGGCGCGGCATCGGCAAGCGGCGGAGCGACGTGCGTCGCGGGCAGCGCCGGGCCAGGGCATTCCATGGCGCCAATATCCTCGGGCAGCGAGAGCACCACCGGGCCGGGGACACCCTGCATGGCGATGGCATAGGCGCGGGCGATGAGTTCGGGCACCTGCTCGGGGTCGGTCGCCTCGCCCAC
>JBKJNV010000082.1:0-24819 GCA_046593435.1 Roseomonas sp. | reverse complement strand
TGCGACCTTAGCCGAAGCTTTTCGTGAAGCTGTCGAGGAAGGCGATCAGCTTCTTCTCGGTATCGCCGGAGATCGCCTGCTCCTTCGCGATGGCCTCGATGATGCCCGGCGCGCTGGTCTTCATGTCGGCCAGCAGCCGGCGCTCGAATTCGCCGATCTTGTTGATCGCGATCTTGTCGAGATAGCCGCGGGTGCCGGCAAACAGCGAGATCACCTGCTCCTCGACCGGGACTGGCTTGTACTGCGGCTGCTTGAGCAGCTCGGTCAGGCGGGCGCCGCGGGCGAGCAGCGCCTGGGTGGTGGCGTCGAGGTCGGAGGCGAACTGCGCGAAGGCCGCCATCTCACGGTACTGCGCCAGCTCCAGCTTGATCTTGCCGGCGACCTGCTTCATCGCCTTGATCTGCGCCGAGGACCCCACGCGGGACACGGACAGGCCGACGTTCACGGCCGGGCGGATGCCCTTGAAGAACAGTTCGGTCTCCAGGAAGATCTGGCCATCCGTGATCGAGATCACGTTGGTCGGGATATAGGCCGAGACGTCGCCGGCCTGCGTCTCGATGACGGGGAGCGCCGTCAGCGACCCGGCGCCAAAAGCATCGCTCATCTTGGCCGCGCGCTCGAGCAGGCGGGAGTGCAGGTAGAACACGTCTCCGGGGTACGCCTCGCGGCCCGGCGGACGGCGCAGCAGCAGGGAGACCTGGCGGTAGGCGACCGCCTGCTTCGAAAGGTCATCGTAGAAGATGACGGCGTGCATGCCGTTGTCGCGGAAGAACTCGCCCATCGCGCAGCCGGCATAGGGGGCCAGGTACTGCATCGGCGCCGGGTCGGAGGCGGTGGCGGCCACGATGATGGAATATTCCAGCGCGCCCTGCTCTTCGAGCGTCTTGACCAGCTGCGCCACGGTGGAGCGCTTCTGCCCGACGGCCACGTAGATGCAGTAGAGCTTTTTCTTCTCGTCGCCGCCGGCGTTGATGGTCTTCTGGTTGATGATCGTGTCGATGATCACCGCGGTCTTGCCGGTCTGGCGGTCACCGATGATCAGCTCGCGCTGGCCGCGGCCGATCGGGATCAGCGCGTCGATCGCCTTGATGCCGGTCTGCATCGGCTCATGGACGGATTTGCGCGGGATGATGCCAGGGGCCTTCACCTCGATCAGGCGGCGCTCGGTGGACACGATCGGGCCCTTGCCGTCGATCGGGTTGCCCAGCGCATCGACGACGCGGCCGAGCAGGCCCATCCCCACCGGCACGTCCACGATTTCGCCGGTGCGGCTGACCGTGTCGCCTTCCTTCACGCCCCTGTCGGAGCCGAAGATGACGACGCCGACATTGTCGTTCTCGAGGTTGAGCGCCATGCCCTTGAGGCCGGCATTGGGGAACTCGACCATCTCGCCGGCCATGACGTTCTGCAGGCCGTAGCAACGGGCCACGCCGTCACCCACGGTGAGCACGGTGCCCACTTCGGCGACATTTGCCTCGGCATCGAAGTTCGCAATCTGCGACTTCAGGATTTCCGAGATTTCCGCAGGACGGATGTCCATATCAGGCGGCCCCCTTCATGGCGTACTGCAGGCGCTGCAGCTTGGATTTGATCGAATTATCGTACAGACGGGAGCCGATCCGGACGACCAGACCCCCGAGCAGGGAAGCGTCGAGGTGTTCGACCAGGCGCACGCCCGAATAGCCGGCAACAGTAAGCTGCGCGGCGATGGCGACGCGCTGCACATCGGTGAGCGGGTGTGCGGTGGTCACATCGGCGGTCTGCTGGCCGCGGCGGGCGGCGAGCAGGGCGCCGAAGGCGGCCGCGATCTCGGGCAGGGCGGAGAGCCGGCGATTGGCGATCAGCACGCCCAGGAAATTATGGACTTCCTTGCCGATGCCGGCGCGGTCCAGCACGCCGAAGCCGGCGCGGCGCTGGGAGGCGGCATCGATGCGTGGGTCAGCCACGAAGGCGCGGAAGCCGGCATCGTCCCGCCACAGCTGGAACAGCGTGTCCAGGTCGCCGGCGATGCGGTCCACCGCGCCGGGATCCGTCTGGCGCGCATCATCGGCGAGCGAGAGAAGCGCCTGCGCATAGCGCGCGGCAAGGCCGGAGGCATTCATCGTTTGGGCAGAAGCGATCGTCTCGTCGGTAGCGGCCACGGGCGATGCCGGTCCTGTCTTGGCCATGCGCGAGGCAGGGCGGTTGGCGCGGTCCGCGCGTGGTCAGGGGCCAGATCCATGCGGTGAAAACCCGCCCCCCGGCGGCGCGCTGCGGTTAGCATAGGGATTGCAGGGCCGCAACCGATGCAGAGGCAGAAAGCTCGGGGGAAATGAATTTCCCCGCCCGGCATCCGCGGCGCGCCGCAGGGACATCGCCGGCTTGCGGCGGAACATGGCTCAGACGCAGTCTGCGTAACGAAGCGCGGATGCGAGGAGCCGGATGGTGCGTTGGGCAAGGGAGCTGATCGAGTGGCTAGGGTTCGTCCTGCGCTCCGTCCTGCGCGGGATCGGGCGGATGATCGCCTTCATCTGGCGCGTCTGCCGCGCGAGCTGGGTGGATGTGGGCCACGGGTTGCGGCCGAACAGCCTGGCCTCGGCGGCCTATTTGTTCCTGTTCGCGATGTTGTTCCTGATCGGCCTGGTCCTGGTGCTGCTGGGCTTCGACCTGGCCGATGTGGACCGTTGGCTGGACCGGCACAGCGGTTGGTGGGAGCTGATCGGCACCATCATGCTGAAGATATTCTGGGCAGCCTTGCTGGCGGGCTGCCTGCTGATCGTCGGCATGGGGATTGGTGAGAGGCTGTACCGGCTATTCCGCTGGGTCCGGCCGGGACCGCCTATGGTGGCGCCGGGTCGCGCAGGCGCCCGGCCGAAGGACGTGATCGTGGGGTGGGGTTTCATCGTCACATCGGTCGTCATCGGATATTTCGCGGTGTTCGGCCTGATCTACTGACCGCGGCGGCCGTCAGAGAAACCCCACCGGGTCCACATCGACCTGCACCCGCACACTTCCGGGCACCTTCACCCGCGCCAGCCATTCGCGCAGCAGCGGCTGCACCGCGATGCCGCGGCGGGCTTTCAGCAGCAGGCGTCGCCGGTGCCGCCCGCGCAGCAGGGCGAGCGGGGCGGGTGCGGGGCCGAGGACCTGCACCCCCTCCATGGACGGAGCGGCAAGGCCCAGCTCGCGCGCGGTGCGTTCCGCCGCGCGCTCATCCTCGCTGCTTACGATCAGGGCGGCGAGGCGGCCGAAGGGCGGCCAGTGGCCGGGGCGGCGGGCGGCGGCCTCCGCCTCCATGAAGTTTTCCAGATTGCCGGACACCAGCGCCTGCATCACAGGGTGCTCGGGGTTGAAGCTTTGCAGCAGCACCCGGCCCCGGGCCGCCTCGCGCCCTGCCCGCCCCGCCACCTGGTGCAGCAGCTGCACCGTGCGTTCGGCCGCGCGCAGGTCGCCCCCGGCGAGGCCCAGATCGGCATCGACCACGCCCACCAGCGTCAAATGCGGGAAGTGCCAGCCCTTGGCCATGATCTGGGTGCCGACCAGCAGGTCCACCTCGCGCGCTTCGATGGCGCGCCCCGCCGCCGCCGCCGCCGCGGGACCGGGCAGGGTGTCGGACGCCATGACGATCAGCCGCGCGGTGGGCCACAGGGCCACCGCCTCCTCCAGCACGCGTTCCACCCCCGGCCCGATGGGGACCAGCGAATGGGGTGCGGCGCATTGCGGGCATTGCGCGGGGGGCGGTTCGGCATGGCCGCAATGGTGGCATTGCAGGCGCTTGAACGCCCGGTGCTCGACCAGCCAGGCGGAACAATTGGGGCATTGCATCCGGTGCCCGCAGCTGCGGCACAGCGTCATCGGGGCATAGCCGCGCCGGTTCAGGAACAGCATCGCCTGCTCGCCGCGCGCGAGCGTGGCCGCGACCGCATCGGTCAGCACCGGGCTGAGGAACCGCCCGCGGGGCGGCGGGGCGCGGCGCAGATCCACCACCGAGACCTCCGGCAGCACCGCCCCGCCATGCCGCGCCGGCAGGTCGAGCAGGGCGTAGCGCCCGGTCTCCGCATTGTTGCGCGTCTCAAGCGAGGGCGTGGCACTCGCGAGAACGCAGGGGGCCTCGGCCAGGCGGGCGCGGACCACGGCCATGTCGCGCGCGTGGTAGACCACGCCCTCCTCCTGCTTGAACGCGGTCTCATGCTCCTCATCGACGATGATGAGACCAAGGTCGGGGAACGGCAGGAACAGCGCGGAACGCGCGCCGACGAGCACCGGCGCCTCGCCTTCGGCCACCGCCCGCCAGGTCACCCGTCGCGTGCGGGAGGCGAGTTCGGAATGCCACAGCGCGGGGGCGACGCCGAAGCGGGCGCGGAACCGGTCCAGCCATTGCGCGGAGAGCGCGATTTCGGGCAGCAGGACCAGCGCCTGGCGGCCCTGCCGCAGCGCCTCGGCCACGGCTTCGAAATACACCTCTGTCTTGCCTGAGCCGGTGACGCCGCTCAGCAGCGTCACGCCATAGGCACGGGCCGCGACGGCGGCGCGCAGCGCCTCGGCGGCGATGGCCTGGTCCTCGGCGAGGCGCGGGCCCGGGAAATCCGGGTCCGGCTCAGCGAAGGTGCGGCCGCGCGGCAGGGGCGCCGGGCGCAGGAAGCCGGCATCGGCCAGGCCACGGACCACGCCGGGCGAGACCCCCGCCGCCTCGGCAAGCGTGGTGCCGCCCACCACCAGCCCCGGGGCCAACTGCGCGAGCACGCGCTTGCGCGCCGGGGTCAGCCGCTGGTCGGCGGGCGGGTCGGCCAGGGTCCAGCCGGCCTGAAGCGGCTGCGCTTCCAGTGCGGAGGGGCTGGACAGTGCCATGCGCAGCACCGCACCGGGCGGGCTGAGCGTGTACTGGGCCACCCAGTCGATGAAAGCGCGCAGGCTGGCCGTCATCGGCGGCACATCGAGGCGCCCCGCGATGTCGCGCAGCTTGCGCTCAGGTAGGGCCGGGTCGGCCGTGCCATCCCAGACCACGCCGATCTCCTGGCGCTTGCCGAGCGGGACCAGCACGATGTCGCCGGCCGCGGCGTCCATGCCCGCCGGCACCCGGTAGTCATAGGCATCGGCCAGGGGCAGCGGCAGCAGCACCCGAAGCCGTCTCGATGCGTTACTTTCGGCACTCAGCGCGAATGGGGTAGGGTGGGCCATGCTCACCCAGGAATCCCACGCATGAAGTTCTTCGTCGATACCGCCGATGTCGGCGAAATCCGCTCGCTGATGGATACCGGCCTGCTCGATGGCGTGACGACCAACCCGTCGCTGATCGCCAAGTCCGGGCGCGACATGAAGCAGGTGATCGCGGAGATCTGCGACATCACCCCGGGGCCCGTTTCCGCCGAAGTCACCGCGACCGATGCGGAAGGGATGCTGGCCGAGGGCCGCTTCCTGCGCACCATCGCCAAAAATGTCTGCGTGAAGGTGCCGCTGACCGAAGCCGGGCTGATCGCCTGCCGCCGCCTGTCCGGCGAAGGGGCCATGGTCAACGTCACGCTGTGCTTCTCCGCCGCCCAGGCGCTGCTCGCCGCCAAGGCGGGGGCCACGTTCATTTCGCCCTTCGTGGGCCGGCTGGACGATATCGGCCAGGATGGGATGGAGCTGATCGCGGACATCGTGGAGATCTACAACAACTACGCTGCCCTCACGACCGAAGTGTTGGTGGCCTCGATCCGCCACCCCGTCCATGTCGTGCAATCGGCCAAGCTTGGGGCGCATGTGGCCACGCTGCCGCCGGCCGTGATCCGCCAGCTGATGAAGCATCCGCTGACCGACAAGGGGCTGGACGCCTTCCTCGCCGATTGGAAGAAGACCGGACAGTCTATCCTGTGACGGAAACAGGCCCCGACGCGGACGCCGTCGAGGCCTATCTGCGCCGCCATCCGCACTTCCTCGCGGAGCGGCCGGCGCTGTATGGGGTGCTTGCCCCGCCGGAGCGCCGCCATGGCGAGGCGGTCGCGGACCACATGGCCGCGATGATCGGCGCCGAACGCGCGAAGATGACAGCGCTTGAGGATGAATTCGCGGGCATGCTCGCCCAAGGGCGTGTGCAGGACGGCTTCTCGGCCCGCATCGCGCGCGCTGTCCTTGCCCTGATGCGCACGCGCGACGCCATCGACGCGGTCAGCCACGAATTGCCCGCGCTGCTCGGCATCGATAGCTGCACCCTGGCCGCGGAAGCCCCTGCCCGCCGCGGCGTGCTGCCCCTGCCCTTGGGCAGCGTGGTGCGGCTGATCGGCGCCGGGCGCGACGCGCTGGTCCGCGCGAGGCCCGAGGATGCCGCCCTGCTGCATGCCGAGCAGGCGCCGCTGATCGCGCGTGATGCGCTGGCCCGGGTGCCTGGGCCGGTGCCGATGCTGATTGCGCTTGGGGCGCGGGACGCCGCGGCGCTGCCGGAAAACCATGCCGCGCCGCAACTGGCCTTCCTTGGCCGCGCCGTGGCGGCCGCGCTCGCGCGATGACGGGCGCCGAGGCACTCACCGCCTATCTGGGCTTCCTGGCGGCCGAACGCCGCGCCAGCCCGCACACCATCGAAGCCTATCAGCGCGACATTGCGGGGTTCCTGGGCTTCCTTGCCGAACACCTGGGCGATGCCCCGGACATTGCCGCCCTCGGCGCGCTGACGCCGGCCGATTTTCGTGGCTTCCTCGCGCAGCGCGCCACAGACGGGCTGGTCGCCGCATCCCGCGCCCGCGCGCTGGCCGCCGTGCGGAGCTTCCTGCGCCACCTCACCCGCCGCCACGGGATGGCCGCCCTGCCGCTCGCCGCCATGCGCGGCCCGCGCCCCAAGCCGCCCGTGCCGCGCGCGCTCAGCGCACCCGACGCGCGCGAAGTCGCAACCCAGATCGGCTCCCGCTACGACCCGGCGCGCCATCCGCTCGCTGGCCTGCAAGCCGCGCGCGACGTGGCGCTGTTCACGCTGCTCTACGGCGCCGGGCTGCGCATCGCCGAAGCGCTGGCACTGAACATGCGCGACGCGCCTCTGCCGGGCAGCGACACATCCCTCCGCATCACCGGCAAGGGCGGCAAGGAACGCATCGTCCCCATCCTGCCCATCATTCGCGACGCCATGGCGGCGTACCTGCCGCATCGCGGCGGCGCCGAACCCGATGCGCCGCTGTTCATCGGCGCGCGGGGGGCGCGCCTCGACGCCGCCGTCGCGCAACGATCCCTGCGTGAATACCGCCGCCTCGCCGGCATCCCCGAACACGCCACGCCGCACGCGCTGCGACACTCCTTCGCGACCCACCTGCTCGGCGGCGGGGCGGACCTGCGCGCGATCCAGGAACTGCTCGGGCATGCGAGCCTCTCCACCACGCAACGCTACACGGCGGTGGACGCAGCGGCGCTGCTGGAGACGTGGCGGCGCGCACACCCGAGGGCATAGTCCCGCGCGTCATCCCGGCCGCGCATCGCTTCCTGATCAAACCGTTCCCACGCTGACGCCGCACTCGGTGGTGTGACCACACGGTGCGCCGGCGCGAGCAACCAGCGAAAGCCGGGCGCGTTCCTAGCGGCTATCGCCACTCAGGCTTGGTCGACTGCGGCATCGCGAGGCGCACCTTCCGCCCGGCAACGCCGACTGCGACGTAACAAAACATGAAGGACCGACGCCATGAGCTCTCCTGGCCAGGGTGCAATATCTCGGCGCGCCCTCGTCGCCGCTGCGGCAGCCAGTCCGGCTGCGGCCGACCCGCGCGATGTGCAAGCCCAGACTGCACCCGCTGCCGCCGCCTACGGCGCCGCGCAACCGGGGCTGGCGAAGCTCTCGCTCGTAATCAACGGCACAGTGCACGAGCTGGAAATCGATACTCGCACCACGCTGCTGGATGCGCTGCGCGAGCACCTGCAATTGACCGGCAGCAAGAAGGGCTGCGACCACGGCCAGTGCGGCGCCTGCACCGTGATGGTGGAAGGGCGGCGGATCTATTCCTGCCTCACGCTTGCCGTGATGCATGCCGGCGAGGCGGTCACCACCATCGAGGGTCTCGGCGAGCCAGGGGCCCTGCACCCGATGCAGGCTGCCTTCGTGAAGCATGACGGCTACCAGTGCGGCTATTGCACGCCGGGCCAGATCTGCGCCTCGGTCGCGATGCTCGAGGAGATCAAGGCCGGCATCCCGAGCCATGTCTCCGCCGACCTCAACGCCCCGGCCACCGTGACGGCCGAGGAAATCCGCGAGCGCATGAGCGGCAATATCTGCCGCTGCGGCGCCTATTCCAACATCGTCGACGCGATCACCGAAGTCGCGGGGAGCCCGGCATGAAGCCCTTCACCTATGAGCGCGCCGGCAGCGCCGCCGCGGCGGCAACGGCCGCACGGCAGCCCGGCGCGCGCTTCATCGCGGGGGGGACCAACCTGCTCGACCTGATGAAGCTGCAGATCGAGACGCCGACGCATCTGATCGACGTGAACGGCCTCGGCCTCGACACCATCGAGGCGACGCCGGAGGGCGGCTTACGCATCGGCGCGCTGGTCCGCAACACCGATCTCGCATCGGATGCACGCGTCCGCCGCGACTATGCCGTTCTCGCCCGCGCCCTGCTGGCTGGTGCCTCGGGGCAGCTGCGCAACAAGGCGACCACCGCCGGCAACCTGCTGCAACGCACCCGCTGCGCGTATTTCTATGACACCGCGCAGCCCTGCAACAAGCGCCAGCCCGGCAGCGGCTGCGCGGCCATCGGCGGCGTCACCCGGCAGCTCGCGGTGATCGGGTCGAGCGAGGCCTGCATCGCCACGCACCCCTCCGACATGGCGGTCGCCATGCGCGTGCTCGACGCCGTGGTCGAGACGGTGAAGCCGGATGGCACCACGCGCGCCATCCCGATCGCCGAATTCCACCGCCTGCCCGGCGATACGCCGCATCTCGAGACGGCGCTGGAAACGGGCGAGTTCATCACCGCGGTGACCTTGCCGGCGCCGCTCGGCGGCCGGCACATCTATCGCAAGGTTCGCGACCGTGCCTCCTATGCCTTCGCCCTCGTCTCGGTCGCGGCGGTGGTGCAGCCGGACGGCTCGGGGCGCGTCGCCCTGGGCGGCATGGCACACCGGCCCTGGCGCGTGGAGGCCGCGGAGGCGCAGCTGCCGCGCGGCGCCAAGCCGGCCATGGCCGCCATCCTGGCCGGCGCGCGTCCGACCCATGACAATGCCTTCAAGGTGACACTGGCCGAGCGGACCCTGGCCGCCGTCCTGGCTGAAGCGAAGGGCTGAGCCATGAAATTCGAAACACCCGCCACCACCAACCCGATCGACCAGCTCAAGGTCGTGGGCAAGCCGGTCGATCGCATCGACGGGCCGCGCAAGACCTCTGGCACCGCGCCCTATGCCTATGAGCGGCACGACGTCGCGGCCAACCAGGCCTATGGCCATGTGCTCGGTGCCGGGATCGCCAAGGGACGCATCCGCGAGATGGACGTTGCCGAGGCCAATGCCGCGCCCGGCGTGCTGGCCGTCGTCACGACGCTGGACATGCCGAAGCTCGAAAAGGGCCAGCTCAACACCGCCTCCCTGTTCGGCGGCGCGGATATCCAGCACTACCATCAGGCCATCGCCGTGGTGGTGGCCGAAACGTTCGAGCAGGCCCGCGATGCCTGCGCGATGATCCGCGTGGAGTATGCGCGCGAGGCCGGCCGCTTCGATCTCGCCGCCGAAATCCCGAACGCGCAGCTCGCCGCCGCCGAGAGCGGCGAGGACCCCTCGGAGGATCGGATCGGCGATTTCGAAGCCGCCTTCGCGCAGGCGCCGGTGACGCTGGACGCCACCTACACCACGCC
The DNA here is from genome assembly GCA_046593435.1 of Roseomonas sp. Classification (GTDB taxonomy): domain Bacteria; phylum Pseudomonadota; class Alphaproteobacteria; order Acetobacterales; family Acetobacteraceae; genus Plastoroseomonas. Next base: position 15,043 of record JBKJNV010000082.1, on the reverse strand, counting down.
CGATGAGAGCCACGCGATGATGGAGCCGCACGCCGCCATCGCCGCGTGGGAAGGCGACAAGCTCACCGTCTGGACGTCCACCCAGATGGTGGCCTGGAACAGGCGCGACCTTGCCAAGACGCTGGGCCTGCGGCCGGAGGATGTGCGGGTCGACTCGCCCTTCATCGGGGGCGGCTTTGGCGGAAAGCTGTTCCTCCGCGCCGATGCGGTGCTCGCGGCACTCGGCGCACGGGCGGCCGGGCGGCCGGTGAAACTCGCCCTCCACCGGCCCCTTGTCGCGAACAACACGACGCACCGGCCGGCAACGATCCAGCGCATTCGTCTCGGGGCGGGGCGTGACGGCAAAATCACCGCCATCGCGCATGAGAGCGTCTCGGGCGACCTCGAAGGCGGCCAGCCGGAGACGGCGGTGATGCAGACCAAGCTGCTCTATGCCGGCGCGCACCGGCTGACCGCGCTGCGCCTCGCGGTGCTCGACCTGCCCGAGGGCAATGCGATGCGTGCGCCGGGCGAGGCGCCGGGGCTGATGGCGCTTGAGATCGCGATGGACGAGATGGCGGAGAAGCTGGGCATGGACCCGGTGGAATTCCGCATCATGAACGACACCCAGGTCGACCCCGAAGACCCGTCGCGGCGCTTTTCGCAGCGCCAACTCATCCAGTGCCTGCGCCAGGGTGCCGCGCGGTTCGGCTGGGATCGCCGCAACGCGACGCCGGGTGGCCGGCGTGAGGGACGATGGCTGGTCGGCCTGGGCGTCGCGGCCGGGTTCCGCAACAGCCCGGCGATGAAATCCGCCGCGCGCGTGCGTCTTGACCCAAGCGGTGGCATCACGGTCGAGACCGACATGACCGATATCGGCACCGGCAGCTACACCATCATCGCGCAGACCGCCGCCGAGATGATGGGCGTGGCGATGGACAAGGTGACGGTGCGGCTTGGTGATTCCAGCTTCCCGGTCTCCGCGGGTTCGGGCGGGCAGTGGGGCGGCAACAGCTCGACCGCCGGCGTCTATGCCGCCTGCGTGAAGCTGCGCGAGGCGGTGGCGCAGCGGCTGGGCTTCAACTCGGCCGAGGCCGCCTTTGCCAATGGCCAGGTGCGCGCGGGCAATCGCACGGCACCGCTGGGGCAGGCCGCCGGGGCCGATGGGCTGGTAGCAGAGGACACCATCGAATACGGCGACCTCGCCAAGCGCTACCAGCAATCCACCTTCGCCGGGCATTTTGTCGAGGCGGCGGTCGATGTCGCGACCGGCGAGACACGGGTGCGGCGCATGCTCGCGGTCTGCGCGGCGGGGCGCATCCTCAACCCGAAATCGGCGCGCAGCCAAGTGATCGGCGCCATGACCATGGGCGTGGGTGCAGCGTTGATGGAAGAGCTGGCGGTGGACAAGCGCCTTGGCTTCTTCGTGAACCACGACCTCGCCGGCTACGAGGTCCCGGTCCATGCCGATATCCCGCACCAGGAGGTGATCTTCCTCGATGAGGTGGACCCGACCTCGTCGCCCATGAAGGCGAAGGGGGTGGGTGAGCTTGGCCTCTGCGGCGTCGGCGCCGCGATCGCCAATGCGCTGTACAACGCGACCGGTGTGCGTTTGCGCGACTACCCGATGACGCTCGACAAGATGCTCGACCGGCTGCCCGCACTGGCCTGAACGACGGCATGGCCAGGGGCGGCGCCCTGGCCATGCGTCCGATCAGATGTGCAGCGCCCGCCCGTCTACGGCGAGTGCTGCTTCCTTCACCGCTTCGTTCAGCGCCGGGTGGGCGTGGCAGGTGCGTGCGATGTCTTCGGCGCTGGCGCCGAATTCCATGGCCATGACGAGTTCGGCGATCAGCGTGCCCGCATCCGGCCCGATGATGTGGGCGCCGAGGACGCGGTCGGTGTCCTTGTCCGCGAGGATTTTTACGAAGCCGTCGGTCGATGCCATGGCGCGTGCGCGGGCGTTGGCGGTGAAGGGGAACTTGCCGACCTTGTAGGGGGCGCCGCGCTGCTTGAGTTGTTCTTCGGTCTCACCGACGGTGGCGACTTCGGGCCAGGTGTAGACCACGCCGGGGATGGCGGCGTAGTTCACATGGCCATGCTGGCCGGCGAGGATTTCGGCCAGGGCCACGCCTTCTTCCTCGGCCTTGTGGGCGAGCATGGGGCCGGCGATGACGTCGCCGATGGCGAAGATGCCGGGGATGTTGGTGGCGAACTTCGCGTCCACGGTGACGCGGCCGCGGTCATCGAAGGCGACGCCGGCTTCCCGCGCGCCGAGGCCTTCGCTGAAGGCGCGGCGGCCGATGGCGAGCAGCACCACATCCGCGGTCAGGGTTTCGCTCGCCCCACCGGCGGCGGGCTCGAGCGTGAGGGTGACGCCTTCGGCCGCCTTGGTGGCGCCGGTGACCTTGGTCTTGAGGCGGAACTTGATGCCCTGCTTGGACAGGATGCGTTCGAATGCGCGGCCGACTTCGAAATCCATGGCGGGCACCAGGCGGTCGAGGAATTCGACCACGGTGACCTCGGCGCCAAGGCGCTTCCAGACGCTGCCGAGTTCCAGGCCGATGTAGCCGCCGCCGATGACGACCAGGTGCTTCGGCACGGCGGTGAGTTCGAGGCCACCGGTGGAGGTGACAATCTGGGTTTCGTCCACCTCAAGCCCGGGCAGCGGGATGGATTCGCTCCCCGTCGCGATGACGATATTTTTCGTTGTGTAGTCGGTGCCGTCCACGCTGACCTGGCCGGGCGCTGCGATGCGCCCTTCGCCCTTGAGCCAGGTGACCTTGTTTTTCTTGAACAGGAATTCCACGCCCTTGGTGTTCGCATCCACCACCTCGCCCTTGCGGGCCTGCATGCGCGCGAGGTCGAGGCTGACGCCGCCGATCATCACGCCGTGCTCGGCGAGCTTGTGGTTGGCTTCCTCGAAATGCTCGCTGCTTTGCAGCAAGGCCTTGGAGGGGATGCAGCCGACATTGAGGCAGGTACCGCCCAGCGTCGCGCGCTTCTCCACGCAGGCGACATTGAGGCCGAGCTGGGCCGCGCGAATGGCGCAGACGTAGCCGCCCGGTCCGGAGCCGATCACGATGACGTCGAAGCTGTCCGGCATGGGGCGCCTTTGCGGGTAGAGGTTCTGCGCGGGAAACTGGCGCCGGACAGCGCCCGGCGCAACCCCAGGGAGTTGTTCCAAAGCGCGGCCCTGGCTTGCTAGGGTGTTCGGGCAAGCCTCGGTCAAGGGGCGAATTCTGGAGGAAGTTCATGGATGCGTTCCCGCCTGGCCTCGGCCGACGTGCTGCCCTCGCGCTTGGCGCGGCGGCCCTGGCAAGCCCCGCCATCGCGCAGCCGCGCTTCCCCGAACGCCCCATCCGCCTGATCGTGCCGTGGCCTCCGGGGGGTTCGGCGGACTCGCAGCTGCGCAGCATTGCGGAGATCTGTGGCCGCAAGCTGGGCCAGCCGATGGTGGTGGAGAACCGCTCGGGCGCCGGGGGCACGCTGCATGCGCTGCACATGGCCCGCGAGGCACGCCCCGATGGGCACACGATCGGGCAGATGCACCTGTCCGTCCTGCGCCGGCCCTTCCTGGTGCGGACGCCGCAATGGGACCCGGTGGCGGACTTCACCCACATCATCGGCATGACGGGCTGGCTATTCGGCGTCGCGGTGCGCGCCGACAGCCCGCACCGGACATGGGCCGACTACATCGCGCATGCGCGCGCCAATCCCGGGCGTCTGACCTTCTCGACCAGTGGTATCGCGACGACAAACCACATCGCGATGGAGGATATCGCGCAGCGGCTGGGCGTGGAGTTCGTCCATGTGCCCTTCCGAGGTGCCAATGAGGGCGTGACGGCCGTGCTGGGCGGCACTGTGGATTCCATCGCGGACAGCTCCACCTGGGCGCCGCAGGTACAGGCGGGATCGATGCGGCTGTTGTGCGTGTGGTCGGCCGAGCGTGCACCGCGCTTCCCCGATGTGCCGACGCTGAAGGAGCTGGGCATCGATATCGTGGTGAACTCGCCCTACGGCATCTCGGGGCCGCCGCGCATGGATCCGGGCGTGGTGCGCGTGCTGCATGATACGATGAAGGAGGCGCTGTTCGACCCGCAGAATGTCGCGGTGCGGGCGCAGTTCGACATGCCGCTGGTCTATCTGGACACCGAGGGTTACCGCGCTTTCGTGACCGAGCGCGTCGCCTATGAACAGGCGATGGTGCAGCGGCTCGGGCTGCGGATGGAGTGACGGGGATGGTGACTTTTTCCCGTCGCGCGGCGCTCGCGGGCATCGCACTCGCCACACCCGCGCTTGCCCAACCTGCCTTGACACAATCGCGCTTTCCCGACCGGCCCATCCGCTTCCTCACGCCATGGCCGCCGGGCGGGTCGCTCGACGCGCTCCAGCGCACCATGTTCGAGGTTGTGGGCCGCGACCTTGGCCAGCCGATCGTGAGCGAGAACCGGCCCGGCGCGCGCGGCACCATGGCGGCGCAATTCCTGGTGCAGCAGGCGCGGCCCGATGGCTACACGCTGGCGCACCAGCATTTGTCGATCCTGCGGCACCCCTTCCTGACGCGGCAGCCCACCTGGGACCCGATCACCGACTTCACCTACATCATGCAGTTTTCAGGCTTCACCTTCGGCACCGTGGTGCGCGCCGACAGCCCCTACCGCACGCTGGCGGAGTTCTTCGAAGCGGCGAAGCGCGCGCCCGGGCGGATGACCTATTCCACCAGCGGCATCGCGACATCGAACCACATCGCGATGGAGGATTTGCTGCGCCGGGTCGGCGTGGAGATGCTGCACGTGCCGTTCCGCGGCGCGCAGGAGGGGGTGACGGCGCTGCTCGGCCGGCAGATCGACATGGTGGCGGATGCCCAGGCCTGGCGCCCGCAGGTGGAGGCAGGCGAGTTCCGCCTGCTCAGCGTCTGGACGCGGGAGCGGCTGGCCGGCTTCCCCAACGCGCCGACGCTGCGCGAGCTGGGGCACGACATGGTGGTGACCTCGCCCTATGGCGTGGCGGGCCCGAAGGGCATGGCGCCGGAGGTGGTGGACATCCTGCATCGCAGTTTCAAAAAGGCGTGGGAGGATGAGAGCGCCCAGGCCGTGGTGCGGCGGTGGGACATGCCGCGGGAGTATCTGGGGCCACGCGAATACCTGGCCTTCGTGACCGAGCGCGTCGCCTATGAACGCGAGTGGGTGACGCGGCTGGGGCTCAGCATTGACTGAAAAAGGCTGGGGAAGAGAATTCGCCAGCACCAAAAAATCAAAAATAAAAGAATGGGGTTCGGGGAAATTCCTTTCCCCGACCTCCCTTCAGAGCTCCAGCATCAGCCGGCGCGGGTCCTCGATGCTGTCCTTCACGCGCACCAGGAAGCTGACCGCTTCCTTGCCGTCCACGATGCGGTGATCGTAGCTGAGTGCGAGGTACATCATCGGCCGGATCTCGATCTTGCCGCCCACCACCATCGGCCGGTCCTGGATTTTGTGCATGCCCAGGATGCCCGATTGCGGCGGGTTCAGGATGGGCGTGGACATGAGCGAGCCGTAGATGCCGCCATTGGTGATGGTGAAGCTGCCGCCCGACAGGTCATCGAGCTTCAGCGCACCGTCGCGCGCCTTCTTGCCATAGGCGCCGATGGCTTTCTCGATGCCGGCGAAGGACAGGTCCTGGGCGTTCTTCAGCACCGGGACCACAAGGCCCGAGGGGCCACCCACCGCGATGCCCATGTGGATGAAGTGCTTGTAGACCACGTCGTCGCCATCGATCTCGGCGTTGACGGCGGGGAATTCCTGAAGTGCTGCCACGCAGGCCTTCACGAAGAAGGACATGAAGCCGAGCTTAACGCCGTGCTTCTTCTCGAAGGCGTCGCGGTATTCGGTGCGCAGCGCCATCGCCGCGCCCATGTCCACCTCGTTGAAGGTAGTCAGCATGGCGGCTGTGTTCTGTGCCTCCTTCAGGCGACGCGCGATGGTGAGGCGGAGGCGCGTCATCTTCACGCGCTCCTCGCCCTGTTCCACGGCGCGCGGCGCCTTGGCGGCGGCGGGGGCGGCCGCCGCGGGGGCGGGGCGCGCGAGGAAGGCGGCGACGTCGCCCTTGGCGATGCGGCCATCCTTGGCGGAACCCGCACCCACCTGCGCGGCGGTCACGCCGGCATCGGCCATCATCTTCGCGGCCGCGGGCAGCGGCGCGTGGGCGGTGGTGGCGTCGGAATGGGGCGAGGGGCCGCCGGGGACCGCGACCGGGCCAGTGGGGGCGCGCACCGGCTCAGTCTTCGCCTGCGCAGTGGCGGGTGCCGCCTTGGCCGCGCCGCTGCCGGCCGCGATGGTGCCGAGCAGCGCGCCGGCGCTGACCTCCGCCCCTTCCTGGGCGGCCAGGCTTTCGATCACGCCGGCGGCGGGTGCTGGGACCTCGACGGTGACCTTGTCGGTCTCGAGCTCGACCAGCGGCTCATCGGCGGCGACGCTCTCGCCCACCTTCTTCAACCAACGTGCGACGGTTGCGCTGGACACGCTCTCGCCCAGGCTGGGCACAAGGATATCGGTCGCCATTTGTCTATTCGCCTTTTCCGAGCCGCGCGGTCACAGGCCGAGCGCCTTGCGCACCAGGGCTTCCTGCTGCGCCGCATGTACCTTGGCAAGGCCGGTGGCCGGGCTCGCCGCTTCCTCACGCCCGACATAGACGGGCCGCTTGGCCTTGATGTCGAGGGCGCCCAGGACCTTTTCGATGCGGCGGTCCACGAAGGTCCACCCACCCATGTTCTCGGGCTCTTCCTGGCACCAGACGATCTCGGCGTTGGTGTAGGGCGTCAGGGTGCGCGCGAGGCTGATGCGCGGGAAGGGGTGCAGCTGTTCCAGCCGGATCAGCGCCACATCCTTGATCCCCTTGTCGCGCCGTTCGGCCAGCAGGTCGTAATAGACCTTCCCCGAGCACAGCACGACGCGCTTGACGGCTGAGGGAGCCACCAGCTCATCGGTTTCCGGCAGCACCAGGCGGAAGGCGGTGCCCGGGCCGAAATCCTCAAGCTTGCTCACTGCCATCTTGTGGCGCAGCAGCGACTTGGGCGTCATCAGTACCAGCGGCTTGCGGTAATTCGCGCGCAGCTGGCGGCGCAGCGCATGGAAGTAATTGGCCGGCGTGGTGATGTTGCCCACGCGCATGTTGCGTTCGGCGCAGAGCTGGAGGTAGCGCTCATACCGCGCGGAGGAATGCTCCGGCCCCTGCCCCTCATACCCGTGCGGCAGCAGCATCACGAGGCCCGACATGCGCAGCCACTTGGTCTCGCCCGAGGCGATGAACTGGTCGATGATGACCTGCGCGCCATTCGCGAAATCGCCGAACTGCGCTTCCCACAGCACCAGCGTGTTCGGGTCCGCGAGCGAATAGCCATAGTCGAAGCCGAGCACGCCCATTTCGGACAGCAGCGAGTTGAACGCCTCAAACCGGGTCTGGCCCTCGCGGATGTTGTTCAGCGGCACGTAGTCGGCCTGGGTGACCTGGTCGGTCAGCACCGCGTGGCGCTGGGAGAAGGTGCCGCGCTGCACATCCTCACCCGACAGGCGCACACGATGACCATCCAGAAGGAGCGTGCCGAAGGCCAGCGCCTCGCCGGTCGCCCAGTCGATGCCTTCGCCGGTCTCGATCGCGACGCGCTTGGCTTCCAGCTGGCGCAGGATTTTTGGGTTGGCGGTGAAGCCTTCCGGCACGCGCGACAGCGCGGCGCCCACTTCGCGCAGCGTCTCGAAGGCGATGGCGGTCGGCTCGTCCTTTTCCTCGGCGTCGGAACCGGCGGGCTTGAGGCCGGACCAATGGCCTTCCAGCCAATCCGCCTTGTTCGGCCGGAAGCTCTGCGCCGCCTGGAAGGCGTCGTCCAACTGCGCCCAGAAGGCGTCGTTGATGGCCCGCGATTCCTCGGCCGGCACCGAGCCCTCCTTGGCCAGCCGCTCCGCATACAGCGTGCGCGTGGTCTGCATCTCGCGGATGCGGGCATACATGACCGGCTGGGTGAAGGCAGGCTCGTCCGTCTCGTTGTGGCCGTGGCGACGGTAGCAGACGATGTCGAGCACGATGTCCGCGCCGAACTGCATGCGGAATTCGGCGCACATGCGGGCGCAGAACACCACCGCCTCGGGGTTGTCGCCGTTCACGTGCAGGATCGGCGCCTGCACCGCCTTCGCGATATCGGTGCAGTACAGGCCCGAATAGGCATGCGCGGGGACGGTGGTGAAGCCGATCTGGTTGTTGGTGATGATGTGGACCGTCCCACCCGTGCGGTAGCCGATGAGCTGGCTCATCGCCATGGTCTCATAGACCAGGCCCTGGCCGGCAAAGGCGGCGTCGCCATGCAGCAGGATGCCCATGACGGGGCGCCGGCCGACCGTGTCGCCCGCCATGTCCTGGCGCGCACGCACCTTGCCCATGACCACCGGGTCCACCGCCTCAAGATGCGAGGGGTTCGGCTGCAAGGACAGATGCACCATCTGGCCCGAGATCTCGAGGTCGGTCGAGGTGCCGAGGTGATACTTCACGTCGCCCGAGCCCTGCACGTCATCGGGCGTGGTGGACGACCCGCGGAATTCCGTGAAGACCTGGGTGAAGGGCTTCTTCACCACATTGACCAGCGTGTTCAGGCGGCCGCGATGCGCCATGCCGATCGCGATTTCCTTCACGCCCTTCGACGCGACGACCTCGATGACGCTCTGCACCGCATTGATCGTGGTCTCGCCGCCTTCCAGGCCAAAGCGCTTCGTGGTGGCGTATTTCTTCGCGCAGAACGCCTCGAAGCCCTCGGCCTCGGTCAGCTGCTGCAAGATCTGGCGCTTGGCGTTGGTGTCGAACGCGGTGAGCCAGGGCGCGCCCTCGATCCGGCGCTGGATCCAGGACTTCTGGTCGGGGTCCTGGATGTGCATGAACTCGACGCCGATCGGGCCGCAATAGCTGGCGCGGCAGATCGCGAGGATCTCTCGCAGCGTCGCCTCCTCCTTGCCCAACACCATGTCGAGGAAGATCAGGCGGTCCATATCCTCATCGCCGAAGCCGTAGCTCTTCGGGTCCAGCTCCGGATGCACCTTGATCTGCTGCAGGCCCAGCGGGTCGAGCTGCGCCATCAGGTGGCCGCGCACGCGGTAGCTGCGAATGAGCATGAGCGCGCGGATCGAGTCGAGCACGGCGCGACGCGTGGCCTCGGGGTCCGCCTCGCCACCCTTGGGGGCGGCCTTCTTGGGCTCCGGCGGCTCGCCGAAGCCGCCGCGCGGGCGTGGGGCCCAGGACGCGCCGGAGGCGTCGGTCAGGACGGAGCGGGCCTCGTCGTTCAGGGCGCTGAACAGTTCGTGGAAGGACACATCCACGCTATCCGGGCTTTCCGCCCAGCGTGCGTAAAGATCAGCGAGGTAAGCGGCGTTGGCGCCGTTCATCACCGTCGCGAGGATGTCCACTCCAGCCATCACAAACCTCCGAAAGAAAGGCCGGGGGAAAGAATTCCCCCGGACCCCCATCTTTTATTTTTGTCCCTTGGCGCCAGGCCGCCAGGGGAGCACCAGAATCAGCCGGCCAGGGCCTTCACCATGGTGGAGCCCAACGCGGCAGGGCTCTCGGCGACGTGGATGCCGGCGGCGCGCATGGCCTCCATCTTCGCTTCTGCCGTGTCCTTGCCGCCCGAGATGACGGCACCGGCATGGCCCATGCGCCGACCCGGAGGGGCCGTCGCACCCGCGATGAAGCCGACCACGGGCTTGTTCGGCTTGCCAGGGCCGAAATTTTCCCGCGCCAGGTATTCCGCGCCGAGGATTTCCGCCTGGCCGCCGATCTCACCGATCATGATGATGGACTTGGTCTCGTCATCGGCGAGGAACAACTTCAGCACATCGATGAAATCGATGCCCTTCACCGGGTCACCACCAATGCCAACGCAGCTGGACTGGCCGAGGCCGGCCGCGGTGGTCTGCGCGACCGCCTCATAGGTCAGGGTGCCGGAACGGGAGACGATGCCGACCGAGCCGCGACGATGGATATGGCCCGGCATGATGCCGATCTTGCAGGCATCGGGCGTGATCACACCCGGGCAGTTCGGGCCGACCAGGATGGAATCCGTCCCCGACAGCGCGCGCTTCACCCGCACCATGTCCAGCACCGGAATGCCCTCGGTGATGCAGATGATGAGCGGCAGCTTGGCGTCGATCGCCTCAAGAATGGCGTCCGCGGCGAACGGCGGCGGCACGTAGATGACCGACGCATTGGCTCCCGTGGCAGCGACGCATTCCGCCACCGTGTTGAACACCGGCAGCCCGATATGGGTGGTGCCGCCCTTGCCGGGCGTCACGCCGCCGACATAGGTCGAGCCATAGGCGATGCCCTGCTCGGCATGGAAGGTGCCCTGGGCGCCCGTAAAACCCTGGGTCATGACGCGGGTGTTCTTGTCAACGAGAACGGCCATGGCTCAGGCTCCCTTGCTTTTCGCGGCCTGCACGGCGGCGACGACCTTGCGCGCGGCATCGGCGAGGTTGTCGGCGGGGATGATGGCCAGCCCACTCTCGGCGAGGATCTTCTTGCCGAGTTCCACATTGGTGCCCTCGAGCCGCACCACCAGGGGCACGGTCAGGTGCAGCGTCTTCGACGCCTCGACGATGCCAGCCGCGATCATGTCGCACTTCGCGATGCCGCCAAAAATGTTGACCAGGATCGCCTTCACATTGGAATCCGAGGTGATGATCCGGAAGGCTTCGGTCACCCGCGCCGCATTTGCCGTGCCGCCGACGTCGAGGAAATTCGCGGGGCTGCTCCCGTACAGCTTGATGATGTCCATCGTCGCCATCGCAAGCCCGGCGCCGTTCACCATGCAGCCGATCTCGCCGTCGAGCGCCACGTAGTTCAGGTCGTTCTTGAGCGCGTCGAGTTCCTTCGGGTCCATCTCGGAATCATCGCGCAGCGCCTCGAGGTCCTTGTGGCGGAACAGCGCGTTGTCGTCGAAGGACACCTTGGCATCGAGCGCGACGATCTCGCCGGCCTTGGTCACGACCAGCGGGTTGATCTCGATAATGGCGCAATCGAGCTCATGGAAGGCGCGGGTCAGGCTGGCCACGAAATTCTCGAAGCTGCGGACCTGCTTGCCCTCGAGGCCCAGGCCGAAGGCGAGCTTGCGCGCCTGGAAGCCGGAGAAGCCCGCCGCGGGGTCGATCGCGACCTTGAGGATGCGCTCGGGGTGGTTCTCGGCGACCTCCTCGATCTCCATCCCACCCTCGGTGGAGGCCATGATGGTGACGCGCGCGGTCTCGCGGTCGACCAACAGGCCCAGATACAGCTCGCGCGCGATGTCGCAGCCGGCCTCGACATAGACATGGTTGACGAGCTTGCCGGCCGGGCCGGTCTGCTTGGTGACCAGGGTCTTGCCGATCATGGCATCGGCGGCGGCACGCGCCTCGGCGACGGACTTGGCCAGGCGGACGCCGCCCTTGCCCTGCGGGTCCTCGGCGAAGCGGCCAGCGCCACGACCGCCGGCATGGATCTGCGACTTCACGACATAGATGGGGCCGGGCAGCTTGGCGGCGGCCGCCTCGGCCTCGGCCGCGCTATGCGCCACATGGCCTTCGAGCACGGTGACGCCGTAGCGGCGCAGCAGCTCCTTGCCCTGGTATTCATGGATGTTCATGCGGCGAGCTCCGTGCGGGGCCGTGGATGCGAAAGCGGCCCGGGGAGGCTCCCCGGGCCGCGTGGCCGGTCAGCCGACCAGCTTTTTCGATGCGTCGATCAGTTCCTGCACCGCGGCGCAGGACTTTTTGAAGGCGGCATCCTCGGCCGGGGTGAACTCCACCTCCAGGATGCGCTCCACGCCGCCGGCGCCGATCACGACCGGGACACCGACATACATGCCGTCGATGCCGTACTGGCCGGTGAGCCAGGCAGCGCAGGGCAGCACGCGCTTCTTATCCTTGAGGAAGCTCTCGGCCATGGCAACGGCCGAGGCGGCCGGTGCGTAGAAGGCGGAGCCCTTTTCCAGCAGCTTCACGATTTCGCCGCCGCCATTGGCCGTGCGCGCCACGATGGCGTCGATCTTCTCCTGCGTGGACCAGCCCATCTTGATCAGGTCGGGCACCGGCACGCCGGCCACCGTGGAGTAGCGGGTCAGCGGCACCATGGTGTCGCCATGGCCGCCGAGCACGAAGGCGGTCACGTCCTCGACGCTGACATTGAACTCGTGGGCCAGGAACAGGCGGAAGCGGGATGAATCGAGCACGCCGGCCATGCCCACCACCTTCTCCGGCGGCAGGCCCGACTTCTGCTGCATCACCCACACCATCGCGTCGAGCGGGTTGGTGATGACGATGACGAAGGCATCCGGGCAATGCGCCTTGATGCCCTCGGCGACCTGGGCGATCACGCCGGCATTCTTGGCGACCAGATCGTCGCGGCTCATGCCCGGCATCCGGGGAAAACCAGCCGTGACGATCACCACGTCAGATCCGGCGATGTCGGCATAGTCGCCGGTGCCGGACATCGCGGCATCGAACCCATCGACCGGGCCGGACTGCATGATGTCGAGCGCCTTTCCGGCGGCAACGCCGGGGAAGACGTCGAACATCACGACATCGCCCAGCTCCTTCAGGCCGATCAGATGGGCAAGCGTGCCACCGATATTGCCAGCGCCGATCAAAGCAATCTTCTTGCGGGCCATCACCGCGTCCTTCTTCTGAAAGGGCCTCAACCAGGGCGACAGAGGGTGGCGCCTAACTAGACCCTGGTCCTACGCCGGGCAAGGCGCCCAGGTAAGGGACGTGCAGGCCAGGCGCGGGACCTTCGCAGGAGGCGCTTAATTTCGAGGAAAGACGCGCACGCTCGTCAGAGCGGCAGGCAGCGCATGATGGTCGTGTGGCCATGCGCCGGCGTTTCCACGGTGCCGGTCGGGCAGGACACGGTCTGCACACCGGCTGCCTGCGGCAGGCCCGACTGCCAGGCGAACCGCGTCTCACCACGGCAGCGGCCGGCGCGGGTCCCGCGCCCGCAGGCGGCGGCCTGGCGCCCAGTGCTCGATGCGGCAAACCCCGATTGGCGTGAGGCGCGGCCATTGGCGCCGCGAAGATTGCGTGAAACCGGCTGTGCGGCGGCGCGGCGGCTGGTGGCGTTGCGCTGGATGGGCTGCGCCGTCGGGCGGCGGCTCGTCGCCTGGCGCGCGATGGCGGCGCGTGTCGTGGCGGAGGCGGGCGCGGTGGCCATGCGGGTCGGGCCAGGCTGGCTCACGCCGCGGCCCCGGTCAGGCGCGGCCTGCGCGCCCCCTGCCATACCGCAAGCGAGCAACGCCAATAGAATGAATCGCATACAATGGTCCCCCTCAGGTAATCGGGTGACATATCGCGTGATGGGTTGCAAGGCGGGATTGACGTTACATCGCATCGGCAAGGAACGCAGGGTCATTCCCTACCGGACTGCTAGGTCAAGTGCGGCAGCGCCAGGTAATCCTGGCTTTGCATCTCCGTCAGGCGCGAAGCGGTGCGTTCGAACATCGCCGCGTTCTCGCCCCGTTCATACAAAAGGTCGGGCGGCGCCTCGGCCGAGGCGACCAGCTTGCAGCGATGTTCGTACAGCGCGTCGATCAGGGTGATGAAGCGTCGCGCCTTGTCGAAATTTTCCGGCCCCAGGCGCGGAATGGCGTCGAGGACCAGCGTGTGGAAATGCGTCGCCACCGCCAGGTAATCCGCCGGGCCCAGTGGGCGGCCGCACAGCGCATCGAAGTCGAACCGCGCCACGCCGCGCGCGGCCTGGGGGACCGCGATGGAGCGCCCGAGCAGGCCCAGGCTGTCGGGCTTGCCATACGCCACGCCGGTGAGGTCGAGGAAGGCCGCATCCAGCGCACGCTCTGCCCGCGCATCGGCGGGTGCGTGCCAGGTCGGCAAACCCCGGATCCGCTCGCGCCGGTAGTCGCGCGCGGCATCGAGGTAGACCACGTCGATATGCCGCTTGATCAGGGCGATGAAGGGCAGGAAGGCATCCCGCCCCGGCTTGCCGCGGAACAGGTCGTCGGGTGCGGTGTTCGAGGTGGCGACCACCACGGTGCCACGTTGAAACAGCGCCTCGAACAGGCGGCCCAGGATCATCGCGTCCACGATGTCATGGACCTGGAATTCGTCGAAGCACAGCAGCGCGCCATCGGCGGCGATGGTGTCGGCCAGGGGCGGGATGGGGTCCGTCCCGTCGCCATGCTGTTTCTTCCACGCATGGATGCGGCGGTGGCATTGCTGCATGAACTGGTGGAAGTGCAGGCGCTGCTTGCGCGGCAGCTCGGCCGTGGCGAAGAACATGTCCATCAGCATGGATTTCCCGCGCCCGACCTCGCCCACCAGGTACAGGCCATGCGGCGCGTCGGGCGGGGCCTCCTCCATTGCGCGGCGGCGGAAGAAGCGGCCGAGCAAGCCGCCCGCCTCGGCCGGCAGGCCGGGCTTCGGGTCGTAGTTGCGGGTGCGCCGCCACAGATCCTGCAGCACCTCCGCCGCCTGCGCCTGGGCGGGGTCCGCGGCCAGCGCGCCTTCGGTGATCCGGGCGCGATAGGCGGCCAGCGGGCCGGCGTTCAGGCCAGGCTTTGGGGGGGTGTCGGCATCCATCCCGGCGCGGATAGCCGCATTGCCGCACCGCGACAACCTCGCTGCCCAAGGTTTGACAGGCCCGGGCCGGCTCCGCAGCCTGCGCCGATCCAGGGCCTCGCCCTCAGCACCACACCCGGGAGTTCCGCCGTGACCCTGCCCGCGCCCGCGGCGCCGCGCTTCTCCCTGCTTTACCATCCGGATGGCTATGCGACCAAGGATGTGCAGCCGCTTGGCCGCCGTGTCGCCGGCGAGGAATTTTTCCGCGCCCTCGTTTGCAACGGCGGCCTTGCGGCAATCACCGGCCTGGTCGCGAACCGGGCGCATGGCGAGGCCTTCGCCCGGCACGTCGCGGCGCTGAACCCGGCCCTTTCCGCCCACGCCGCCACCGCCGAGGATCCGGGGCTGCTCAATGCGGCGGGGACGATGTTCATCCCCGGGCCGGGGCTTGCGGAATTCGCCTGGCGCCGCCGCCGCCACCGGCAGGATGGGCACAGCCTGCTGGG
>JBKJNV010000301.1:0-11611 GCA_046593435.1 Roseomonas sp. | reverse complement strand
CGCCGCCGTCCGCGAAGAAGGGCTCACTTATTCGAAGTTCATCGCCGGCGTGAAGGCAGCAGGCATCGAGATGGACCGCAAGGTGATGGCCGCCATCGCCTATGAGGATCCGGCCGGGTTCAAGGCGCTGATCGCCCAGGTGCGGGACGCACGGGTCAATTAGGTGCGGGACGCGCGTCCCGCGGCGTGACCGGCCGGGGGCCCCGCCCGGCCCCTGGCTTCACTCGCTCATCTTGCTCGTGATGCCCCTGGTATCGACGTGGGTGAAGTTCTCGCTCGTGTAGGCGTGGATGTAGCCTTTGAACGAGAACCAGGTGCCGACCGGCCAGACCGGCCAGCTGCGTGGCAATTCGCCGAACGGGATGGCCCCGGCCGAGACCTTTTCCGCCTTCCGCTCGAACAGCACCGGCGCGAAGAAGGTCTTTCCACCATCCATCCATTCGCGCAGCGTCTTCTCGACGGTCGTGCACTGCATGCCGGAGACGATGAAGTCGATTGCAGTGAAAGCCATGTGCTGGCTGGTCTTTGCCCGCCCCGTATAGCCCTTGGAACCGTCGCTCGATGCCTGATTGTAGGCCTCGCTGCGATAGATGCTCTGCAGACTGATCGATTTGCCTAATTCCTCGCGCAGCGCGTCGAGGACGATGATTGTCGGGATGATGTTGTCCCACAGCCGCTCGGGAGGCTTGCTGTTCGCGGTGCCGAACTTGTTCTTTGATGATGTCCGGGACAGCAACTCGGTGTGGTTGAAGTATTTCAGTCCAAGCCTGTCGATCCGCGCCTTGAACCGCGTGTTGTAATCGCTCACGACACGATCCTCTCTCTCTACGAGGATCGATACCGTATCAGGACAATTCGAGAGGGTCTGTCACGACACCGTGTGTAGGCGGGTGCCTACCCCGCCAGGGCGCGCAGCAGCGCCTTGGTGTTCACCGGCTTCTCGCAGCGCGGATGGTCGCGATAGACCGCCTCCACGGCATCAATGCTGTAGCCGGTGGTGAAGACGAATGTCACGCCCTGACGGATCAGGACATCGGCCACCGGGTAGGTCTTCAGCCCGTGAAGATTCATGTCCAGCACGACGGCATCGAAGCTGCCGGCATTCTCTGTCACGAATTGCACCGCCTGATTGACGCGCCCGATCGGCCCCAGAACCTCGGCGCCGTGGCTGCGCAGCAGGTCGGCCATGTCCATGGCGATGAAGAAATCATCCTCCACGATGAGAACGCGCCGCCCCGCGAGCTGCGGAGCCGCGCTCACTGGGCCAGTCGCCTGCGTACTCATGTCACCATTCATGGCGAGCGCTCCAGTTCGGCGATGGCGACGAGCGTCGGGGCTTCCGGCAAGGCCATCGTAATCCGCCAGTCCACGCCCTGCGCATCGAAGCGCATCTCAGACCTTGTGTTGCGGGCGAAACCGCTGGCCCGCTCGATCATAATGGTACCGAACCCACGATGCTCCGGCGGGCGCATATCTTCTACGCCCGTCTCCCGCCACCGAAACTCCACCGAGCGAGACGGGGTTTCCCCCTTAACCTCCCATGCGATCTCAACCCGCCCCGGGCCAGGCCGCAGCGCGCCGTGCTTCAGCGCGTTGGTACTCAGCTCATGCAGCACCAGCGTGAAGGTCTGCACCTGCTGGAAGGCCAGCGATGCGGGGGGGCCGGACATCGCCACCTTGCCCGTCTGGCAGCCGACCACCGCCTGCACCTCCATGGCCACGATGTCGCGCAGGTCGAAGCGTTCCTCATGCTCACCGCCGGCCAGCTTCTGCACGCGGCCCAGGGCCTCCAGCCGGGCGGTGAAATCGCCCAGCGCGCCGCCCTTGCCCAGGGTCTGCCGCGCGATCGACTGCACGATCGCCAGCAGGTTCCGTGTCCGGTGCTGCAATTCCCCCATCAGCACGCATTGCCGCGCCTCGGCGCGGGCCAGGGAGGTGACATCGATGAAGGTCACGACCACGCCCTGGATCATATGCTCGCTGTCGCGGTAGGGCGTGATCCGGATCAGGTAATTCGCCGCCGGTTCATCCCGCCCCGCCGTCATCTCGACCTCGTGCCCGCCGGCGAACACCGCCTCGATATCGCGCGTCAGCGTCGTGAGATGCAAATTGTTGGCGAGTTCGGAGATCGGCCGCCCGGTATCCGTGGGCAGGATATTGAACACCTTGGCGACAGCGGGCGTGAAGCTGCGTATCAGCAGCTTCGCGTCGAGGAACACGGTGGCGACATCGGTGGTGTCGAACAGGTTGCGCAGGTCCGCATTGGCGCGATCCAGCGCATCAACCTTGCCGTTCGGCTCGACGTTCATGTCATGCAATTCCTCGTTCACCGAATCCAACTCTTCATGCACGGCTTCGAGTTGGTTATTACTGTTTTGTAATTCCATGTCGGCGGAGACCAGCTCCTCATTGGCCGTTTGCAGCCCCTCCAGCGTCGCCTCGTATTCCTCGATCAGGTGCTGCAACCTGTCAGACGTCCCGCCGGGGTCTCGCTGGCGGTGTTCGGCGGTGCCCTCCTGCGCCGCGCCCATCCGGCTCGACGCCTCCGGGCAGTTGAACCCCGGGCTGCCATCGGCAAATGCCACGTGGAACAAAGGCTCGGCGGGGAAATGCGTCTGGGTGAACGGCCCGATGCTCAGGGTGACGATCTGCGCGTGGGCGCCGTCATTCTCCACCGCGACATCACCGCGCATCATGGGACGGCCGTGGATCAGCTGGCGCCCATCGACAGGGACAGACAGGTCGGCGTGCTCATACAAGGCGCATCCTCCTGGCCCAGGCCTTCGTGTCCTGAGTCCAACCAGCCTGGGCGCGGCATGCCCGGTCGGCGCTGTCTCAGAAATGTATAATGCGAGACACCGGGCAATGTTTGTGGAACTGAGCGAATCGGCGCGCACCTTTGCTTGTGCCGCATGCCGCACGCGCGCCGGTTCAGGCGCGGACCGCCTCAATTGCGCTCGGCGAGCACCCGGAGCGGCAGGGTGATGTGCAGCGCGACCCCCTCGGGCAGCCATTCCTCGTGAATCCGCCCGGCCAGCTGATTGCAGATGACCCCTTCGACCACGCGGGAGCCGAAGCCGCGCCGTTCCGGCGGCCGCTTGATGGGCGGGGCGCCCTTCTCGACCCAGCGCAGGTCGAGGATCCCGGCCGCGTCATCCACGCGCCAGGTCACGCTCAGCTTGCCCGTGGCGACGCTCAGCGCGCCGTGCTTGACCGAGTTGGTGGTCAGCTCGTGCAGCGCCATGGCCAGGGCCTGCGCGGCGTCAGGCGCCAGCGTCACCTCCGGGCCTTGCGCCTCGACACGCGGCAGCGGTGCCGCCGCATCGTGGTCCGCCTCGGCGCCCGGATGCAGCGTCGCGACCTCGCCCTGGACCAGTTCGCGCAGGGAGGCACCGCTCCAGCGCCGCTCCGCCAGCATGCGGTGCGCGCGCGCCAATGCCGCGACACGGCCCTCGACGGCGGTCGCATAGGTCTGCGCGTCGTCGCGCGGCGTCAGGCGCAGTGCTGCCTGCACCACCGCCAGCACGTTCCTGGCGCGATGGTCCACCTCATGCATCAACACCTGCTGCCGCTGTTCGGATTCCTTGCGCTCGGTGATGTCCACGTTGACGCCGAACATGGCTCCGCGCCCATCGCTTTGCGGCACGCGCCGGCCCCGCCCGGTCATCCAGCAAAGCTGGCGCTCGCCATCGGGAAGGCGGCGCCAGGCGCGGAAATCGGCGTCGAATTCGCCCGTCTCGAAGGCGGCGGCTGCCACCGCCGCGACCCGCGCGCGATCCTCGGGGTGCACCACTTCGGCAAGGAAGTGGGCAAAGGTCATCGGGCCGTCGCGGGCGGGGTCCATCCC
This sequence comes from Roseomonas sp., assembly GCA_046593435.1. Taxonomy (GTDB): domain Bacteria; phylum Pseudomonadota; class Alphaproteobacteria; order Acetobacterales; family Acetobacteraceae; genus Plastoroseomonas. The sequence continues at coordinate 7,764 of JBKJNV010000301.1, read as the reverse complement.
AAACAGGGTGTATTGTTCGTCCGACCAGACCATCTCCCCGGTGTCTGTATCCATGACCCAGGTGCCGATGCGGGCGGCGAGCTGGGCGACGCGCAGCTGCGCCTCGCCCAGCCGCAGCGCCGCCGTCCGCTCCTCCACCCGCTGCTCCAGCTGGGCATTGGCCGCCGCCAGGGCATGCTGGACACGGCGGAACATCCAGGTCAGCCCGATCAGGGCAAGCCAGACCGGTACCCCCACAAGCATCTGCAAGACGGCGACATCGAGCCAGCGCCCGACGATGTCGGCCGTCGGCCGCGCCACGGTGGCGTAGACCGGCAGATCGCCCACGCGGCGGAAGGCAACCAGACCGGCCTCGCCAACCCTGGTGTCCGGCAGCAGCCCGAGCGTGCGGCCCATGTATGTGCCGCGCATGGTGCCCGCGCGTATGGCATCGCGCAGCGGGCTGTCGCGGGGGATTGGCGGCAGGAGCCCGCTGACATCGATACTGCGTGCCATCTCCGCGCCATCGGTGCGCACCAGCGCCGCGATGCCGCCGCTGACGCTCTCAAGCCCTTCGGAGAGCAGCGCCGGCTCGACGGAGATGTTGATCACGCCATCGAAGGCGCCTGCCGGCAGCGCATTGCCCGACCCGGTGCGACGCGTGCTCACAGAGAAGAACAGGAGGTTGCTCAGCCTTCCGATCGCCAGGCCGCCGATATGGACGCTCGGCGCGCCCGGCGCCCGCAGCGCCTCCACCCATTCGCGATCACCCACGCTGGTCGCGGGCGGGACGGGGTAGCGGGTAGCGTTGACCAGGATCATGCCGTCGCGGTCGCTGACGACAATCGTCTGCACGCCGGGCAGGGAGGACACCAGGTCATTGAGCTGGCCGTGCAACGAAGCTTCCCGCTCGCGGATCGTGGCGTCCGACAGGCCGCGGAGCAGGTGGTTGGCGAATTCCGCGGCAAGCCGATGCCCATCGAACACCCGCAGCGCGTATTCCGAGACGGCATCGGCGTCGGAGGCCAATTCGCGCTCCGCGGAACGCCAGGCATCGCGCCACGCGACCCAGGCGCAGGCGGCCAGGATGACCAACGGCAGGATGATGGCCGCGATGAGAAGCGCGTTCGACCGACGCCTGCCCAGATGCGACGGTGGCGATTTCGTCCCAGCGACCGGAAGACTTGGGCCGAGCTGGCAGACGGGGGCAAAATACATTCGCAGTGCTCCGGTCGCTACTTCACGCAACCCGTCGTTCTTGTCGGGCTCAGACCGGGCTGTGAGGGCCCCGCCGCGCCGTGGCGGGCGGGATCAACGCTCCCCCGCCAGGCCGCGAGCCCGGGGAAAGCCCTGTTGCAGATGCGGAGCGGCATCGCGACCCCGAAAGCAGGGCCAGGACGCGCTGCCGGCCGGCGCATGAACAAAGCCGCAGGTCGTTGATGAGTTGCATCCGGGGTGCGTTGGAAGGGTGGCGGGCGGCCGTTGCGGTGATGATCTGGCCCGCTTTCAGCCGGGCGTCGCGCCGCGCGAAGGAAGCTGCCGCCGAATCGGATGTTTTTATGCATCGGAGGCAGGATATACCAAGCGCAACGACCGGATGGCGCTTCACGTTATCGTGTCCGCCGCGCCACGGCGCAGTAGGGCGACGCCGAGGATGAGTGCCGGCGCGCCGCACAGCATGAAGCCCCCCGCGTAGCTGCCGGTCGCCGCCAGCACGGCGGCATAGCCCAGCGGCAGCAGCAGCGCGCCGACCTGCCCGAAGGACAGCACGCCCCCGGTCGCCGCCCCGCGCATCCCCTCCGGCGCCAAGCGGGCGGCCTCGGCCAGCAGCACCCCGTGCCAGCTGAGCGCGGTGAGGCTGAGCCCGGCGCCGGCGAGCCCGAGCAGCCATAGCGACCAGTCGGGCCCGGAGAAAGCCACCAGCACCGTGCTCGCCGCCATCCCCAGCGCGAGCCAGGCCATCACCGTGCGCGGCTCGGCCAGGCCGGAACCGACCCAGCCCCACAGGATGCGCCCGGGGACCGCGACGAGTGTCGCCATCGAGAAGACGAAGCCGGCCGCCGCAAGGCCGTGGCCCAGGGCGACCAGGTAGGTCACGAAATAGGCGGTGAACACCATTTGCAGCCCGTTGAAGGCGAAGCAGGCGAGTGCCAGCTGCCGCAGCGCCGGCCGCCGCAGCACCACCGCGAGCGTCGCCGCGAAATCCGAGAAGTGGAAGGCGCGGCTGGCGTCGCGGTCGCCATCGAAGGTGGCGCGCAGCGGTTGCAGCAGCACGGCGAAGACGACGCAGGCGGCCGCACCGGCCAGCATCGCGCCCCGCCAGCCCCACCACAGCGTCATCAGCGGCCCCAGCAGCCCGGCGAGCAGCAGCCCCGCGGGGACCGCAGTCTGCTTGATCGAGAAGACCAGCGGCGCCTGGCGTGGCGGCGAATACCGCCCGAGCAGATGCGAACTCGCCGGGGTCGAGATGGCCGAACCGCCGCCACCGATCACCGCCGAGATCGCGAACAGCGCCAGCGGCCCGGCGGCCCCGATCGCGAGCCCCGCGCCCAGCATCACCAGCGCGGCCTGGCTGGTGCGCAGCGCGCCGTAGCGGATGATGTAGCTGCCGCACCCCAGCTGGAACACCAGCGCCGCCGCCGCCCCAAGGGCCACATAAACCCCGAGCCAGGCCGGATCGAGGGCCAGATCCTCCAGGATGGCGGGCGCGATGATCGAGGGCAGGTTGCGCCCCAGTGCCGCAAACGTCTGTTGCAGGAACATCGCGCCCAGCGCGACCAGCAGCAATTGCAGTTTTCGGTCGACCCGCATCCAGCCCCTCTCCGGCGCCCGCGCCCCGCGCGCAAGGCGGGTTTGCGCCCGACACGCCACGATAGACCGCGCTTCGGCGCGCCGCGAAGCCGTCATGTGCGGTGTTTTCGCCCCCCGACCGCGGCACCTGGTTGCATCGGGCCGAAAACCATTGTCTTACCCGTCTCCGCCCCGCCTTGAGGTCGCTCCATGTCCGCCGATGATACGATCCGCACCGAAACCCTCGCCGCCATCGCCGCCGCCGCGGATCTCCGCGCGCTGGACGCCGTGCGCGTCGCCGCACTCGGCAAGGCGGGCAGCATCACCGCGCTGCTCAAGGCGCTGGGCGGCGTGGACCCCGTTTCGCGCAAGGAACGCGGGGCTGCCATCAATGCGCTGAAGGCCGCCGTTGAAGGCGCGCTCGACGCCCGCCGCGCGATGCTGGAGGCGGCCGCCCTGGATGCCCGCCTCGCCGCCGAGCGCATCGACGTGACCCTGCCGCCGCGCCCCTACCCGCCGGCCGGCGCGGGAGAGGGCTCGATCCACCCGATCAGCCGCACCATCGAGGAACTGACCGCGATCTTCGGCGCAATGGGATTCTCGGTGGTCGATGGCCCCGACATCGAGAGCGACTGGCACAATTTCTCCGCCCTCAACATCCCCGAGCATCATCCCGCGCGCCAGGACCAGGACACGTTCTACCTGCCCGGCCGCGACGCGGAGGGGCACCAGGTGGTGCTGCGCACCCAGACCAGCCCATTGCAGATCCGCACCATGCTCAAGGGCGAACCGCCCATCCGCATCATCGCGCCCGGTCGCACCTGGCGCGCCGACCATGACGCGACGCATTCGCCGATGTTCCACCAGGTGGAAGGGCTGGTGATCGACCGCGGCATCACGCTCGCGCACCTCAAGGGGTGCCTGGTGGATTTCCTGCGCAGCTTCTTCGCCGTGTCCGACCTGCCGGTGCGCTTCCGCGCCAGCTACTTCCCCTTCACCGAGCCCTCGATGGAGGTCGATATCGGCTGGAACCGCAAGACGGGCGAGATCGGCAAGGGCAGCGACTGGCTGGAGATCCTGGGCTCGGGGATGGTGCATGCGCGCGTGCTGGCCAATTGCGGGCTGGACCCGCGCGAGTGGCAGGGTTTTGCGTTTGGTATGGGCATCGAGCGCATCACCATGCTCAAGCACGGCATGGCCGACCTGCGCCCCTTCTACGAGGCGGATGTGCGGTGGCTGCGGCACTACGCGAGCGATCCACTGGCGCCGGCCTCGCTGGCGGAGGGGATCTAGGCGATGAAGTTCACCCTCTCCTGGCTGCACGCGCATCTCGACACCGAGGCGAGCCTCGACCAGATCACCACCACGCTCTCGGCCATCGGCCTTGAGGTCGAGGGCGTGGAGGACCGCGCCGCGGCGCTTGCCGGCTTCCGCATCGCCGAGGTGGTGGAGGCCACACAACACCCCAATGCCGACCGGCTGCGCGCGCTGAAGGTGAACACCGGGCAGGGGCCGCTGCTCTCCGTGGTGTGCGGTGCGCCGAATGCGCGCGCGGGCATGCGCGGCGTGGTGGCCCTGCCGGGCGCCTTCATTCCGGGGACCGGCATCACGCTCAAGAAGGGCGAGATCCGCGGTGTTGCGTCCGAGGCGATGATGCTCTCCGCACGCGAGATGGGCCTGGGCGACGACCATACCGGCATTGTGGACCTGCCGGCGGATGCCCCCATCGGGGTGCCCTACGTGGAATACGCGAAGCTCGGCGACCCGGTGATCGAGATCGCGGTCACGCCCAACCGGGGCGATGCGCTCAGCGTGCACGGCATCGCGCGCGACCTCGCGGCCGCGGGGCTTGGGCGGCTGAAGCCGCTGCCGGCGCCGAGCATCGCGGTGGCCTATCCGTCACCGCTCACCTGGCAGATCGCCGACCCGCGCGCCTGCACCTATGTGCTGGGCCGCGCCATTCGTGGCCTGAAGAACGGCCCCTCGCCGCAATGGCTGCAGGATTGGCTGACCGCCATCGGGCAGCGCCCGATCAACGCGCTGGTCGATGTGACGAACCTTTACACCTACGGCATCGGCCGCCCGCTGCACGTCTTCGACGTGGCCAAGGTGCGCGGCAACACGCTCACCATGCGCATGGCGCAGCCCGGCGAGACGCTGGAGGCGCTGAACGGCAAGACCTATGCACTGACGGATGATGACGGCGTCATCGCCGACGCTGCGGGGCCCGATGCGCTCGGCGGCATCATCGGCGGCGCGCCCACGGGATGCGACGAGGGCACCACCGAGTGCTTCATCGAATGCGCCATCTTCGACCCGGTGCGCATCGCGCTCTCGGGCCGCCGCCACGCGGTCAACACCGATGCGCGGTCACGCTTCGAACGCGGCGTGGACCAGGCCCTGCCGCTGCAGGCGCTGAAGATGGCCACCGCCACGATGATCGAACTGTGCGGCGGGGAAGCAAGCGCGATCAGCGCCGCCGGCACGCCGCCCGCCTGGGAGCGCCACGCGACGCTGCGCTTCGCCCGCCTTGCGGAGCTGGGCGGCAGCGCGGTGCTGCCGTCCGAAGCGGTGGCCATCCTCGAACGTTTGGGCTTCGTCGCCAGCCATCGCGATGATGCCGCCATCACCGTCGCGGTGCCGCCCTGGCGCAATGACATCGCGCAGGCCGCCGGCAATGCGGGCGCGATCCTGGATCCGCGCGGCGGCATCCTCACCCAGCCTTCCGACCTGCCGGGCGAACGCGCCACGGCGGCGGCGGCCGGCTGCGCCGTGATCGAACCCGAGGCCGACCTCATCGAGGAGGTGCTGCGCATCCGCGGGCTGGATGCCATCGCGCCGGTTTCGCTGCCCACCGCATCCCCGGTGCCGGCACCCGCACTCACGCCGCGCCAGGCGCGCCAGGGCCTCGCGCGGCGCGTGATGGTGGCGCGCGGGATGATGGATTGCGTGACCTACGGCTTCCTCGACCAGGCCACGGCGGCGCTGTTCGGCGACACGCCCGAGAGCCTGCGGCTGGTCAACCCGATCGCGGCCGATCTCGACCAGATGCGCCCCACCCCCATCGCCTCGCTGTTGCAGGCCGCGGCGCACAATGCGGCGCGCGGCTATGGGGCCGTGGCGCTGTGCGAGATCGGCGGCGCCTATCGCCACCCGGGCCTCGACGGGCAGCTCACCCTCGCCTGCGGCATCCGCACTGGGCAGACGCCGCGGCATTGGGCGGCACCCTCCCGCGCGCTGGATGCCTTCGACGCCAAGGGGGATGCCTTGGCGGTCCTCGCCGCACTCGGCGTGCCGATGGCGGCACTCACGACCACCGCCGACGCGCCGGGCTTCTACCATCCGGGCCGCTCGGGGGTGCTGCGCCAGGGGCCGAAGACCGTGCTCGCGACCTTCGGCGAGGTGCATCCGCGCATCGCGGCAGCGCTTGACCTAGCGGGGCCGGCGGTCGCCTTCGAGGTGTTCCTCGACGCCATCCCGGACCCGAAGCGGCGGCGCAAATTGGCACCCGACCTGGCGCCCTTCCAGCCGGTGCGGCGCGACTTCGCCTTCCTCGTCGATGCCGCGTCGCAAGCGGACGCCATCCTGCGCGCCGCACGCGGTGCCGATCGCGCGCTGATCGCCGATGTGGCGCTGTTCGACCGCTATGCCGGCGACAAGCTGCCCGAGGGCAAGATCAGCCTCGCCATCGACGTGACGCTGCAACCGCGCGAGGCGACGCTCACCGATGCCGAGATCGAGGCTGTCGCGCAAAAGATCATTGCCGCCGTGGTGAAGGCGACCGGCGCGACGCTGCGCAGCTGACACAGGAGGAACCGCGCATGGCACTGCTCTATTCCACCTACGGCAAGGCCCGCGTCCGCATCATGCGGGTCAAGCGCGACACCGCCCGGCATGAGGTGCGCGAGCTCAGCGTGCAGACCATGCTCACCGGCGGCTTCGACCGCGTCTTCACCGATGCGGATAATGCCGCGGCCCTGTGCACGGACACGGTGAAGAACATCACCTGGATCATCGCGCGCGAGAATGTCGGCCTCGACAGCGAGGCGTTCTGCCAGGTGCTCGCGCAGAAATTCCTCGACACCTATCCGCAGGTCGAGACTGTTTCGGTCACTGCCGAGGAGACCCGCTGGACGCGCATGGTGGTGGACGGCGTCGAGCAGGACCACGGCTTCATCCTCGATGCCAATGGCAAGCCGGTCGTGGTGGTCGAGGCGTCCCGCACGGGGATGGCCGTGACCTCGGGCCTCAGCGGCTTCACCTTCATGAAGTCCACCCAGTCCGGGTGGGACAACTACGTCAAGGATGCCTACACGACGCTGCCCGAGACGCGAGACCGCATCGCGGCGACCGCGATGGAAGCGCGCTGGCGCTGGTCCCGCGCGCCGGCGGACTACGCCGCCGCCAATGCGTTGATCCTGCAGACCATGCTGAAGGTCTTCGTCACGACCTATTCCGAGAGCGTGCAGGACAGCCTGTACCGCATGGGCATGGCGGCCCTCGGCGCGGTGCCGGAGCTGATCGACATCCACATGGCCTGTCCGAACAAGCACTACGTGCCGATCAACCTCGCGCCCTTTGGCATGGCCTACGACAACATCGTGCTGCTGCCGACCGATGAGCCGCACGGCCAGATCGCGTGCACCGTCGGCCGGGACTGAACCCCCCGCCTTAACGTGGCGCCTCAGCGCGCCGCCTTGCGGATGTTCCACGGCACGATGATGCCCGGCATGGCCAGCACGCCCGAAAGGCGCGGGCTGACCGCGGCGGGCAAATACCACTGCCCATGCGGCACATAGGGCACCAGGCGATAGGCGCTGGTCTGCAAGGCATCGAGCAGGCGCCGGCGCTCCTCGGGGGTGGCGGCATAGGGGAAGGCGTCGATCAGGGCCTGGTGCTCGGCATCGCAGGGCCAGCCCGGCCAGGCGCGCTCGCAGCTCGCCTGCATCGGCACGTTGCCCACGGGGTCGGACGCGCCCAGGCCGTTCCAGAAGG
>JBKJNV010000490.1:0-2816 GCA_046593435.1 Roseomonas sp. | reverse complement strand
GCTGATGGCGCTGATGCTGGCGGTTGCGGTCTCCGGACTGCGTGCCGTGGGCTTGATCCTCGTCGTCGGCCTGATGGTGATCCCCGCCGTCACTGCGCGGCTGCTGACCGACCGGCTCGTCACCATGGTGCCGATCGCCGCTGCGGCGGGTGCCGTCTCGGCCTGGGTCGGTACAGCCATCTCCGCCGCTTCGCCCAAACTGCCCACCGGCGCCACCATCGCGCTGACCGCGTGCGCGCTGTTCATCCTCGCGCTGCTCCTCGCACCGCGGCGCGGCGCCATCGCCTTCGCCCTCCGCCAAGCACGCCTCTCGCTCGTCATCGCGCGCGACCACGCGCTGCGCGCCATGGTCGAGGCCACGGAGCGTGGCGCCGCGCCGCGCGACTGGCCGGGTCTGGCGGCGGAAGCCGGCTGGTCGCGGCTGCAGCGGTTGGTCTTGCCGTCCTGGTTCCTCCGCGCGGGCTGGGTCGCCACTGGGCCAGAACTGGCGCTCTCGCCGCGGGGCACAGCCCTGGCTGAGGATGTCACCCGCCGGCATCGGCTGTGGGAGCACTACATGCAATCGGCCGGCGGCCTGCCGCCTCAGGAAGCGCATCGGGCGGCCGATCAGGTGGAGCACGCCTTGCCCCGGGATGTGGTGCGCGACGCCGAGGCCTGGCTGCGCAGCCATGACCCGGCGCGGCTGCCCCCGGGTGCCGCAATGCCGCCGCCGGGAGAAACACCTTCTCGCGGAGCCGATCGATGACGGAATTCCTTCAGCTTGACCTCGCGGCGCTGCTGGCTGCGACGCTGGCCTGCCTGGTCTGCGGGCTGATCGGCAACATGTTGCTGCTGACCCGCCAGAGCCTGATGGGTGATGCCATCAGCCATTCGGTGTTGCCCGGCATCGTGATGGGCTTTTGGCTCACCGGCACGCGGGCGGCGGTGCCGCTCGTGCTCGGCGCGCTGGTTGCCGCGGTGGTCTCGGCGCTGCTGATCGGGCTGGTGCGCCGCCTCACGCGGCTGGAGCCCGGCGCGGCCATGGGCGTGGTGTTTTCAGGCATGTTCGCGCTGGGCCTCGTACTGATCGAGGTGAGCGGCGCGCATGCCGTGGATCTGGACGTGGATTGTGTGCTGTACGGCCAGCTCGAAGCGTTGATCTGGCCGGCGGCGACCGGCCTTGGTTCCTTGATCGACCCGGCGGCGCTGGCCGAATTCCCCTCCGAGGTCGGGACGCTGGCTGCCGCGCTGGTCTTGCTCGTACTGGTGCTGGCCGGGTTCTGGAAGGAACTGCGCCTGGCCGCCTTCGACCCGGATTTTGCCCAAGCCATCGGCTTCTCGCCGCGGGTGCTTTCGGCGCTGGTGCTGGTCCTGGTCGCGGTCGCCTGCGTCGCTTCCTTCTGGGCGGTGGGCTCGGTGCTGGTGATCGCGGCGCTGGTGGCGCCGGCGGCGATCGCGCGGCTGCTGACGAATGACTACGGCACGCAGTTCGCGATCTCCGCTGTCGTGGCGGTGACCATGGGCGCGGGCGGCTACGGGGTGGCGGCGGTGCTGCCGAGCCTGCTTGGGCTCGGTCATGGGCTCAATGCGGCGGGGATGATGGCCGTGGTCGCCGGCGTGCTGCTCGCGCTTGCCGTTGCATTCGGGCGCTACGGATGGCGGGGCGGGCGGCGGCGGGCCGCGGCCGCCGGAGCACCACGGGTTGAGCCTGTCGCTGGCTGATGCGGGCCGGCTGCGGCGCGGCCTGCCGGCACTCGCCTGTTTTTTGCGCTGGCCTCTTCGATCCCACACACGCTGTGGCGCCAGGGATGTCCCCGCTCTGCGTTCGAAGCCGCCAACGGAGTGGCTGCGGGCTTCAGGCAGTACGAGGGCAGCGGACGAAATGTCCGCCTCCCGTATCATCGAGCGGTGGCACGCCCGCACGGCAGGCATCGACCATGATGGGGCAGCGCGGATGAAAGGCGCAGCCAGCCGGCGGCGCGGCAGGATTGGGCGGCTCGCCAGCAGCGACCGGCACGATGGCGCGCGCCTCCAGCCGCGGGACGGAGCCGAGCAGAGACCGCGTATAGGGATGGCGCGGCGCGCCGAGCACTTCCGCCGCCGTGCCTTCCTCCACGATGCGACCCAGATACATCACCGCGACCCGCTCGCAGACCTGCCGCACCACGGCCAGGTTGTGGCTGATGAAAAGCAAGGCGAGTCCCCGGCGCGCGCGCAACCCTTCCAGCACATCAAGGATCTGCGCCTGCACCGAGACATCGAGAGCCGAAGTCGGCTCGTCCAGAACAAGCAGCTCAGGCTCCAGCGCGAGGGCGCGCGCGATGCAGACCCGCTGCTTCTGCCCGCCGGAGAGTTCGTGCGGGAAGCGGTGGAGGAAGGTGGCCGGCAGGCCAACCTCGGCCAGCAGCGCGGCGACCTGTTCGCGCAGAGCGCGCCCCGATGCGATGCGGTGGATGCGCAGGGGCTCGGCCACCGCATCTTCGGCGGAAAGCCGCGGATCGAGCGCGGCGGAGGGGTTTTGATGGATGAGTTGCATGCGCCGGCGCAGCGGGCGCATGGCGCGCTCGTTCAGCGTTGTGATGTCCTGGCCCGCAAAGCGGATGCTGCCGGCGCTGAGTGGGATCAGCCGGAGCAGTAGCCGCGCGAGGGTGGACTTGCCGCAGCCGCTCTCGCCCACCACGCCCAGGGTGGCGCCATGAGCCAGCGTGATTTCCACATCCGCTACGGCTTGCACGCCGGTGGCGGTGCGGAACATGCCGCGACTGCCACCGAAGGTCTTGGCCAGGCCTCGGGCCTGCAGCAGCGGCTCCGTCATGGCGCCGCGTGATGGCATGCGA
>JBKJNV010000387.1:0-3235 GCA_046593435.1 Roseomonas sp. | reverse complement strand
CTCGTCACTGATGATGTGCGGCAGGCCAACCATTTGTCCTTGCGCGCCGAACTGGTCGAGTTCCGCCGCTGTGTCGAGCAGTTGCAGCATGGGGTGGTAGCGCATCAGCTGTGCCGGCCGGTCTGGGCGCGCTGGCTGGAAACCGCGGCGTTGTCGGGGGCGCTGGACTTGCCAGACTTCGCCGGGTCCCCCGCGCGCTATCGCCCGGTGAACTGGATCCCGCCGCGTTGGGACTGGGTCGACCCCTGGAAGGACATCCCGGCACAGGTCCTGGCAATGGAGGCCGGGATCATCTCGCGGCGCAAGGTGGTCGAGGCCACAGGCTACAACGTCGAGGAAATCGACCGCGAAAACGCTGCGGATGCGAAACGCGCCGGCGACATGGGTCTCACCTATCGCACCAGCCCAGGCGAGACGCAGGGGGCTCGGGCCACACCCGCCCGTCGACCTGACACCGACGCAGACGCAATAACCGAACAGGAATGACAGCATGAACAGCTGGTACACGATCCGCGCCCAAAGCACTGGCGCGGAGGTGGTGATCTATGACGAGATCGGGGCCTACGGCGTCTCGGCCAAGGGGTTTCTGGCTGAACTGGGCGCACTGCCGGATGCCACACCGCTGGCCTTGAGGCTGAACAGCCCGGGCGGCTCGGTCTTTGATGCTGTCGCGATCTACAACGCGATCAAGCGCCACACTGGCACGGTGACGGTCTGGATCGACGGCATTGCCGCCTCGGCTGCCTCCTACATTGCAATGGCGGGCGACGAGATCGTCATGCCGGAAAACGCCTTCCTGATGATCCACGATCCCGCCGGTATGGTCATGGGCTCCGCGACTGACATGCGCGCAATGGCCGAGGCGCTGGACAAGATCAAGGGCAGCCTGCTGCAGGGCTATGCGGCCAAGTCCGGACGGTCGCAGGAGGAAATCGCCCCCTTGATGGCGGCGGAAACCTGGCTCGATGCCAAGGACGCGCTGGAACTTGGCTTTGCCGACAGGATCGCGGAACCGGTCCGTATCGCCGCGCGCTTCGATGTGGGGCGGTTCCGCAATGCCCCGCCTGTGCTTGTGGAGGGTGCCGGTGAGGAGGCTGAAGATGAAGCCTCAGGGGATGGGGAAGCGGACGCGGGCGACACGAACGCAGAAACCTCGCCCGATTTAGCGGCCAGCGTCACTGGTGCAGACGTTGACCATGCCGAAGTTGTCTCTGGTATAGCGGTCAGCGGCCCGGAAACCCTTGTGGCTCCCGAGACTTTCGCAGCCGACACCGTCCCGTCGGCTGATCCCGATCTGCCGCCCGATGCGGATGGCACTGTTGGCGTTTCCAACAGTGAAGTCGATGCCGTCCGCCTCCGTGCCGATGTCCTCGCCCATGCCCGCGCCGTTATCGATCTCTGCCGTCTCGCCGGGCAGCCGCAGATGGCGGGCCGGTTCCTTGAGCGCGACGCCGGTCTCGACGAGGTCCGCGCCGCCCTTTTGGCCCTCCGTGCCGAAACGGAACCCGACATTTCCGCCGCCCATCAGCAACCCGGCCGCCCCTCTGGCGCGCGCCCCTGGGGCGACATCATTGCCCGCACCTTCCGTCTGAAAGGATAAGACCATGCCGATCCTCACCGAAACCCCGCACGCCGGCGGCTTCCTCGTCTGGGAGACACTGCGCGATTATTGCCGCAGCACCGTCGTTCTGGCCTCCGGCAACCTGCAGCCCGGCACCATTCTGGGAAAGATCACCGCCTCGGGCAAATACGCGGCCCATGATCCTGCCGCCGCGAACGGCACCCAGACGGCTGCCGCCATCCTCTGGGACAGCGTCGATGCCAGCGGCGGCGATACCAATGCCGTCGTGCTGATCCGCGGCCCCGCCATCGTCAACCAATACGAAATCAGCATTCCTGGCACGCCCACCGCGCCACAGATCGCCGCCGCGCACGCAGCCCTGCTGACGCTCGGCATCCTCGTCCGCTGATGCGGGCAACTCACCCACATTGAAGGAGGTACCCCATGGCCACCATGGACATCTTCGAAGGCGATGCCTTCTCGATCATCGAACTCACCCGTGCGCTGGAAAACATCCCCTACAAGCCCGCCACCCTGTCGGGCTCAAACCTGTTCGGGCCACGCGGCGTCCGCTCGCGCACCGTCGTCATCGAGAGCCGCGACGGCACGCTGTCACTGATCCCGTTCTCGGAACGCGGCTCGGCTTACGATCAGCAGACCCCCGAACGCCGCGATGTGCGCGCCTTTGTCTGCCGTCAGTTCAAGAAGCAGGACGTCATCTGGGCCTCGGAAATCCAGCAGGTGCGCGACTTCGGGTCCGAGTCCGCCACCCAGCAGGTGCAGGCCGAAGTGGCCCGCAAGCTGGGCCGCCTGCGCAACGACGCCGAGACGACCTTCGAATATCACCTCTTCAACGGCATTCAGGGGCTGGTAAAGGACCCGCGCGATGGGGCCACGGTGATCAACTACTTCACCGAGTTCGGCATCGCCCCGGCAACCGAGGTGGATTTTGATCTCGACAACGCCACCCCTGCCTCGGGCGCTTTGCGCAAACGCTGTCAGGCGCTGATCGAAAGCGTCGAGGACACGATGGGCGGGCTTGCCACCGGTGCCATCGCACTGCGTGCCGAATGTGGATCGGCCTTCTTTGCCGATCTGGTGGCGCACAAGGAGGTGCGCGAGACCTACCTCAACACCGCTGCGGCCGCCGATCTGCGCTCACGTATCGCCGACGAGGTCAGCTTCGGCGGCATCACCTTCCGCCGCTATCGGGGTGGGGCAGGCTTTGGGGTGGCGACGGACAAGGCAGTATTCTATCCCGAAGCCGTCGACGGGCTGTTCGAGATCTACCACGCCCCCGCCGACACGTTCGAGACGGTCAACACGCTGGGTCAGCCGCTCTACGCCCGGATGATCCCCGACCGGGATCGCGACGAATGGGTGCGGTTGGAGATCGAAAGCAATCCGCTGCCGATCTGCACCCGCCCGCAGGTGCTGCGGTCCGCGCGGCGGACGTGATGAACGCCTTTGCCGCCGCCATCGAGATGCTCTTCGCCGATCCGAACATCGGCATGGAGGCAATCTACACATCCGACGGCGGCGCGCCCGTTCTGGTGCGCGTCGTTGCCCGGCGCGCCGATGACGTTAGTGAATTCGGCGATGCGCGGCTCTGGTCTGAAACCACGCGCATCGACCTGCGTGTGGCCGAGGTGCCAAACCCGCGCCCCGGCGACC
>JBKJNV010000266.1:0-7125 GCA_046593435.1 Roseomonas sp. | reverse complement strand
CCTGCGCCGCGACGGCGCGGGCCTGCTCATCCTCGGCCAGACGGAAGGGCGATGCCGCTTCGGGCCAGATGACCGCGACGCGGGCGCCCGGCGCGCTTTCCTCCAGCGTCTGCAGGCCCGCGACGGTGGGTTCGAGGTAGCGGCGGAAGATCGGCACGCGCTGGTCCTCGCGCCACTTCACCTCCTGCGCGACATTGCCCTGTACGAGCAGCAGCTGGAGGTCCTGTGGCGGCGGCTCGGCCGGGGCCAGGCGCAGGGCGCCCAGCGCGGCGAAGCCGGCGAGGGCCGCGCCGCCACCGGCCATCCAGCGCCACCCCAGCAGCGGCAGGCCGGCGAGCAGGATGGTTGCCAGCGACAGCCCGTGCACCCCGACATAGGCGGCAGCCTGGATGGGCAGCGCGGCGAAGGCCCAGACGCTGCCCATCAGGTTCCAGGGGAAGCCGCCGAACGGGATCACGCCGCGCAGCAGCTCGGCCAGCACCCAGGCACCGGCCAGCACGAACAGCCGCGCGGGGCCGACCGGGGCCAGGCGCGCGAGTCCGGCCGGGATCGCCACGAAGGCGCCGAAGGGAAGTGCCAGGGCCGGGACCGCGATGGGAACCAGCCACCAGTAGCGTTCGACCTCGGTCAGGATGGCGTAGGTGATCCAGTACAGCCCGCCGATCCCCTGCCCCCAGCCCCAGAACAGCCCGATCAGCGCCGCCCCGCGCCAGGAGGCGGCGCGCCCGACCAGCAGCAGCAGCCCGGGGATCGAGACCAGAAGCACGGGCACGGCATGGACCGGCGGCAGGGCCAGGGCGGCGAGCAGGCCGAGCGCGAAGGCGATGCCCAGAGATTTCATGGTGGTTTTCCAGGGCTCTCGCTGCATAGGCCCAAGGTCAGGTGGCGAGGATGAGGTCGGGCGGGTTCTTTTCCCCCGCGCCCCGCGCGCCGTAAAGCGCGCCCCAAGATATTTGTGCCGTAAAGCGCGTCCCAAGACATTTGCTGCGTCAAGCGGGCCCCCAAGACATTTGCCGTGGCGTGCTCTACCAAGCGCGCCATGCTGGACCGCCCTCCCGACACGCCGCATCCGCGCCTGTGGCTCGCGCTGTTCTGCGTGCTGCTGTGGCTGCCTGGCTTTTTCTCCATCCCGCCGGGCGACCGCGACGAGAGCCGCTTCGCCCAGGCAACGCGCCAGATGGTGGAGACCGGCGATTATGTGCGCATCCGCCTGGGCGAGGAGGAGCGCAACAAAAAGCCTGCCGGCATCCATTGGGTGCAGGCCACGATCGTGCATGGGCTTGAGGCGACGGGGCTTGGCGGGCGCGGCGACATCTGGGCCTACCGGGGCGCGAGTTTCGCGGGCGCGCTGCTGGCGGTGCTGGCCTGCTTCCATTGGGGAAGGGCGCTGGTGGGGCGGCGGGCGGCCTTCATCGGCGCGGCGCTGCTGGGGTCCGCGCTGGTGCTGGTGGTCGAGGTGCATATCGCGAAGACGGACGCGGCGCTGCTGGCCTCGATCACCGCCGCGATGGGGCTGATGGGCGCGGCCTATCTCGCGCCGGCGGGCTTTACCGCGCGGCGTGCGGCGGCGTTCTGGGGCGTGCTGGGCGTGGGGATCCTGCTCAAGGGTCCGATCGCGCCGATGGTCCCGCTGCTGACCGGGCTTTCGCTGTTCCTGATGGATCGCGGCTGGCGCAACGGCGCGCCCTGGCTGCGCGCACTGCGCCCGGCCTGGGGCGTGCCCTTGATGCTCGCTTGCGCCCTGCCCTGGTTCGTCGCCATCGGCATCGCGACCGAGGGGCGCTTCTTCTCGGAAGCTGTCGGCGACGACATGCTGGGCAAGGTGGGCTCGAGCGGGGAGCGGCATTGGGGGCCGCCGGGCCTCTACATCGCGATCTTCGGCGTGACGGCGTTTCCCGCCGCCTTCTTCGTGCTGCACGCGCTGCCCTCCGCCTGGGCGCAACGGGTGCAGCCGCCGGTACGCTTCCTGCTCGCCTGGGCGGTGCCGACCTGGCTGGTGTTCGAGGCGGTGGCAACCAAGCTGCCGCACTACACCCTGCCCGCCTACCCGGCGCTGATGCTGCTGGCGGCGCGGTGGATGCTGGACCCGCTGGCACCGCGCCCGCGCGCCTGGCTGCGCTGGCTGGCGCTGGCGGCCCTGTGGGGGGTGGCAGTGCTGCTGCCGGTAGCACTTCTGGGTGCGATCTGGTGGGCGGATGGCAACCGCATCGACGTCTTTGCGCTGCTGGCACTCGCCGCCGGCGTGCTGCTGGCGGTGGTGGTGACGCGGGAGGCGAGGGCCGGGCGGTGGGTGCGTGCGGCGCTGTCGGCCGTGATCCTGGCCATTCCATTCTACGGCGCCATCCTCGAAGGCGCGCTGCCGCGGCTGGAGCCGGTATGGGTGGCCCCGCGCGTCGCCGCCGCGCTGCACCGGGCGGACCCCACGCTGCCCATCCCGGTGCCGCCCGAACGCTTCGGCATCGCGGGCTATCATGAACCCTCGCTGCTGTTCGCAACCGGAGGCGCCACGGCGTTGTTGCGCGATGGCACGGCGGCGGCGGCCTTCCTCGCGGATGGGCCGGCCCGCATCGTGGCGGTGAGTGATCGTGATGAGGCGCGCTTCCGCACCGAGGCTGCGCGCCTTGCGCTGCGGCCGCGCGAGCTGGGGCTGGTGAGCGGCATCAACATCAGCCGTGGGCGCTGGCTCACGCTGCAATTGTACGGAGTTGAGTAGATGGTCGCCTGGATGATCCAGGTGCTGGGCGATTGGGGCCTGCCCGGCATCTTCTTCCTCATGGTGCTGGAGAATATCTTCCCGCCCATCCCCTCCGAAGTGATCATGGCGCTGGCCGGCTTCAACGTGGCGCAGGGCCGGATGACCTTCGTGGGCGTGGTGGCGGCGGGCATCCTCGGCACGCTGGTGGGCAATGCGGCGTGGTACGAGGTGGCGCGGGCCATCGGCGTGGAGCGGGTGCGCCCGCTGATCGACCGCTACGGGAAATGGTTCGCGATCTCGCCCGAGGATTTCCGCCAGGCCGAGAATGTGCTGGCGAAGTACGGGCCTTTCGCGATCTGCTTCGGGCGGCTGCTGCCGGGGATCCGGACGCTGATTTCGGTCCCCGCGGGGCTGATCGGGATTCCGCGCCTCGCCTTCTATGGCTGGACGGCGCTGGGGACGAGTGTGTGGCTGAGCTTCCTGACCGGCGCCGGGATGGTGCTGGAGGATCACTACGACAAGATCGACAAGTGGGTGGAGCCGCTGGGTTACGTGGTGGTGGCGCTGTTCGTGGGTGCCTACCTCGCGCACCTGGTGCGCGTGTGGCTGCGCAGCCGCAGGGCGGGCTGAGCGCGGCGGTGCCTTGCTCCCCGACGTGAACGCATAGCGGTGAGCGGCGCGCGGTCGGAAGGTGATCGCGCGCCAGCACCCATCACCGGCCCGGCGGGTCGCCAGGGCGCCTTGGCGGCGGCGGCGGTGTCGCCGGGCGCTGCTGCTGCGGCGGTGGGGGCGGCGGCGGTGCGGCCTGGCGCTGCGGGGGCGGGGGCGGAGGCGGCGCAGCCTGACGCTGCGGCGGCGGGGGTGGTGGCGGCGCGGCCTGGCGTTGCGGAGGCGGGGGTGGCGGCGGCGCGGCCTGGCGTTGCGGCGGCGGCGGGCGGAACGCCGGCTGCTGCGGGGGCGCGGCACTGGGCTGCGGCCGGACCATCTGCGGCGGCGGCGGCGAGGGCTGCGGTGCCCGCGGCTCCGGCTGGCGAGGCTCGAATGACCGGGGTGGCGCAGCGCCGAGGCCCGAAGGCTGCGGTGCCTGCTGCGGGCGGAAGCCGGGCTGGGGTATCGGCGGGCTGGCCACGGCCGGCGGGGGCTGTAGCGGGCGCGCGGTCGGGGCGACTCCCCCCGGGGCGGTCGGCGGGGTGCGCAGGCCCGTCGCACCCGACTGCGCAGGAGCGCCCCCCGGCTTGCCGCCCGATGGATCGCTGAGGCCCGGCAGCGGGCCGCCCGGGCGGGCAGCACCTGCACCCGGTGGCGATACCGTTGCGCTGGGGGCGGTGGCGCCCGGACGCGACGCGGCGGGATCATTGGACAGGCCTGGACCGCCGGGGCGCCCCGGAAGCGCCACGCCGGCGCCGGCCGGGGGCGACGTGAAGCGATCCGTGCCCGGCGGTACGGCGGCGCCCGGCGCGGGAGCAATGCCGGGCGAACCCGGCGGCGGCGCGAAGCGGCCAGCGCCCGGCTGCACGGCGGCACCCGGTACGGGGGCGAAACCCTGGCCACCCGGAGCAGCGCCGCCCGGTGGCGGCGCGATGCGGCCCCCTCCTGGCTGCACGGCGGCACCCGGTGCCGGCGCAAAACCCTGAGCACCCGGGGCAGCGCCACCCGGCGGCGGCGCAAAGCGGCCGGTGCCCGGCTGCAGGGCAACGCCGGGAGCCGGCCCGAACGCGGCGGCGCCGGGGCGGGCGGCCGTGCCCCCGGGAGCCAGGCTTCCTGTCGGTGCTCCCTGGGGCGCACCCTGCGGCTGGCGCCCGAGCACCGCGGCCGCACCCAAGCCGGCCGCAGCACCTGCCGCCACCGCGCCCGCGGTGCCCAGGCCCGAAGGTGCGACGGCCGTGGGCGGTGCCACGCCGGGCGGCACGGATGGGGGCGCGGATTGCGGCACGGCGCCAGGGCGCGCGACATTCCCGGGACCAGGCGAACCCGTGGCGCGTGGCACCCCTGGCGCCGGCACCACCACCGCTGCCAGCGGCACATGCGTTTGCGGCGGCGGGCCGTTGCGGCGCGGGGTGGCGGTCGCGGTTTCCGCCGGCAACCCGATCCGCCCGGCCACCGCCGGGGTCACGCCCAGGGTCTGGCCCGAAGGCGGCGGCGGGGCGGACAGCACGGGCGTCGCCGTGGCGCTGACTGCGATGGGCTGCGCGCGGCCGCGTGTCGGGCGGCTCGCGGTCATGTCGGCCGTCGGCAAGGCACTGAAGGCGGCGCGGTTGATGAAGGGTGCATCCGCACGCGGTGGCGGCGCGAAGACGATGGGGCGCGGGCTGCCCGGCGGCGGCCCGGCGCGGCGCCAGTCACGCCAGCGCCCCTCCAGCGCGCGCGGGTCGCGCACGGCGTACAGGTTCACGTTGCGGACATAGATCGGCGAGGCGCGGAAGGCGGGGTAGTAG
The DNA here is from genome assembly GCA_046593435.1 of Roseomonas sp. Taxonomy (GTDB): domain Bacteria; phylum Pseudomonadota; class Alphaproteobacteria; order Acetobacterales; family Acetobacteraceae; genus Plastoroseomonas. The sequence goes on along the minus strand of JBKJNV010000266.1, from coordinate 1,995 downwards.
GCTTCGCGCGGCCCCAGCGGCACCCAGCCGACCCCGGGCCCGCGCTGGCCCAGCGCGGCCACGCCAACGAAGGCGACCAGCGCCGGCGCCCAGACCGGGCGGCGCGGGCGCCAGGCTTCCTCGACATAGGTGACGGGGCGCGGCGCCCAGCCCCAGCGCGGGCCGACCTGCACCCAGCGGCCGTAATGGAAGGGCGCGAAGCCCCAGGGCCGCTCATCCAGCCAGGTCCAGCCCCAGGGATGGCGCCAGACCCAGCGGCCATCGCGGTAGGGGACGTAGCCGGCCTCCACCGTGGGGTACCAGATGTCGCCGTATTCGGGCGCGCTTTCCCAGCGGCCATAGCGGCCGAGATCCTCGGCGCCGGTCATCTGCCGCGCAGCCACGGGCGTGCCCCGCGTCGCCTTGCCCCCCAGCCCGCCGGCCCAGGCGACCAGCGGCGGCGGCGCGGCGATGCGACCCAGCACGGGGCCCTGCTCGGTGAGGGTGAGCATCTGGCCGGCGCCGAGCGGCTGCTCGATGCCCTCGGCGATGATGACCACCGCCTCGCCGGCGAGGACGGAAAACCGCGCCGGCCGGAAGCCGCCGGGCGCATCGATGGGGGCGCCGGCATCGATCAGGTAGCGGCCGTCGCGCCCCGTGGCGAGGCGACCCTGCGCTGTCACCACCTCGATCCGTTCCTGGTCCAGCAGGCCGGTGGCCTGGATGTCCAGGCTGCCGCGCGGCAGGGTCGCGATCAGCCCTTCATCATCGAGCCGCGCGATCTGCAGGTCGGTCCCGCCCTCGATCGCGATGCCGATCTGGTTGACCTGGATGGCCGCGCGCGCGCCTGGCTCGGTATACAGCGCATTGCCCGCGACCAGTGCCGTGTTCGCAACCGCCGGGGTCCATTCCTCCTCGGGCGATTGGCGGAAGGCGACGCTGCCCTGGACGCGGGAGAGGCGGCCGACGCGCGCGGGCGGCTCCTCGGCCACGGCATCCATCTCGTCGCTCGCTTCGAGCGCGGCCAGGGCCTCGCCGTCGCGCGGCAGGCGCAGGCCCAGCGGCTGCTCTGTGCCAGGAGGCAGGGCTGTCCTTGGCACCAGCGGGTTGCCGACCTCCGGCGTCTCGCCCTTGCCCTGCGCGGGCGCGAGCCCGGGCCAGAACGAAAGCGGGATGGCCGCGAAGGCAAGGTGGCGAAGACGGAGGGGCGTGCGTGTCACCGGCGGGTGTCCTTGGGCGCGCCGTGCCGCGCGCCACAAGATTGTAGGTCCGCCGATGTGGAGAAACGATGGCAATCGATCCGATGTGATGTCGGAACCGCCCGGCCCCTCAGCCCATGCTGATCGTGGTCAGGTCCTGGAACCAGCTCTGCGCCTGGACGAAGCCGCGCACATTGCGGCTATGGGCGCGCGGGTTGAGGTCGTGCGCGACGAACAGGAACAGGTTGTCGTCCACGATCTTCGCGTGCAGCTCGGCCAGCAGCGCGTCCTGGGCCGGGGGGTCGAAGGTCTCGTAGATGCGGGTCATCAGCGCGTCATAGTCGGGGTCCGAGAAATAGCCCCAGTTATTGGCCAGCGGCGGGACCAGCTCCGTCTTCAGGAAGCGCACCATCGCGGTGTAGGGGTCGAGTGCCGCGTAGGAGATGTTGATGGCGCTGATGCCGCGGTTGGACGGCGCCCGCGCGCCCTCGCGCCAGATGCCCAGCAGCGCGTTCCATTCCATCACCTCGAAGCTCACCTCGATGCCGATTTCCTTGAGGTTCTGCTGCACCGCCTCGTTCATCGGCAGCGGCTGCATCTGGCCTGAGCCGGAGGTGGAAATGCCCACCTTGGTGCGCAGCGGATTGCGCGCGGAAAAGCCGGCCTCGGCCATCAGCCGCCGCGCGGCCGCGACATCGGTGCGGATGGGATTTTGCGGGCGGCCATGCCAGGGGTGGCCAGGCGGCAGCAGGCCCGCGCCTTCCACCATCATCCCGCCGAGCAATTCCTTGATGCCCGCCCGGTCGATGGCGAAGTT